>NZ_JBANEW010000016.1:0-219 GCF_049890855.1 Lacrimispora sp. 38-1
CCTGTAAACTGCTGTTTCTCCCGAAACATGGCCGCAATCTCATTATAATGCTCTTTACTTTTATACTTTGTGTCATATGCTGTTATAAACGGCATAAGCTCCAAAGTCCACTCCGGGGCTTTCATGACATCTTCTATCTTTTGTCTGTATTTCTCATTACCGGTTTGTTCCAAAGCGAAAAAATAAGCGGAATAATCCTGTGCCGGCAGACTGCCTGCC
>NZ_JBANEW010000017.1:0-283 GCF_049890855.1 Lacrimispora sp. 38-1
AAAGGAAACAGAACCAACAAAAGCCGGCACAGCAAAAGCAGGAGCTGTAAAAGCGGATAAAAAAGCGACAGACAAAAAAAGCGACAGCAAAAAAAGTCAAAAAGGCTAAAAAGGTATCTGCAGTTAAAAAACATAAAAAAGCAGCAAAAAAGACCAGTAAGGCAAAAACACATAAAAAAGCAGCAAAGGTAAAAAAGACGGCAGCCAAATCAGCAGTAAAGAAAGCAGCAACAAAAAAGGCAGCAGCCACTGCAAAGAAATAATACATGAGATGTAGTTAATG
>NZ_JBANEW010000018.1:0-206 GCF_049890855.1 Lacrimispora sp. 38-1
GGTATCCATACTTTAGATTTGCATCCTGTACTCCACACGGGTACCCATACTTTAGATTTGCATCCTGTACTCCACACGGGTATCCATATTTCATATTTACATCCTGAACTCCACATGGAGATCCATACTTCACAAGAGGATCCTGCACTCCACAGGGAGATCCATACTTCACAAGAGGATCCTGCACTCCACAGGGGGATCCATAC
>NZ_JBANEW010000019.1:0-56019 GCF_049890855.1 Lacrimispora sp. 38-1
TCAATTTTGTGTATTTTTACCAATAAAACTATCAAAAAAGTATGTAATCAACAAGTTATCCCATCCAATACAAAACAGCTTCCCATCTGCAAAATAGCAACGGAAAGCTGTTTTTTTTGAAAGCTCTCAGGTATGCTTCTGTCTTTAAATGCTTTAAATAATCCAGAAATTTTCATTACATACAATTCGTCTGTACGTTTCAAATTTAGACCATTTATTTTGGAAAGCGATTTTATTACCAGCCATATTTTTATATTCTTCCAGACAGTTTAACAAATCTTCTTTGGAACCGATTTTTAAAGCAAAGCCTCTTTCATCCAGAATCGGCAACCCGGAATAACCATAATCATCAAGGCTTATGATGTCCAGTATTGTTCGGTTTCGTACAAGAACTGCCACTGAATCTTCCAAAGATATTACATCAAAAAAGTCCGGATAATGGAAACTGTCTCCCGAAACAGGGACGAAGTCACCCTGGCGGTACGTGATCTCTTTTGTCTTCTGTCTGGAAAGAAAAGCATTTTCCAGATTAAAATAAAACTCTTCAAAAATATATCCGCCTGCCCGTAACCCGCCCTTTTCAAAATAGGGCTTTTCTTCTCCGCTCTCCACATGCTCCACCACTCCGCAGGCTGAAGTCATATGGCTGACCCTGTCAATTAAAATTAGTTCACCCAGGGTTTTGTTCCTTTTAAATTCATCAACCGGAATCCGTTGGGAAAATTCAAGCAGACAGGATGCAATCTCATTCTTACCAATCTCTCTGGCGGATAAATGCTCACCTGTATTAATATCCACACGGTAATCAATGCGTTTTACCACAGCCGGCAGCATTCTTGTTCCCAGCTTCAGCAGATAATCATTTCCCTCCTTAAGGGGTGCTTCGTCCATCCACAGGATGGATGCCTTCACTTCTTTGCTTACCGGCAGCTGATCCTGATCCGTCAGAACGCTTCCACGGCTCACATCTACCTCTCTGTCAAGCTGTATGGTAACTGCCTGACCTGCAGCTGCCTGATCCGATGACCGGTCACCCACCAGAATGCTTTTTACCTTTGCTGTCTCATTTCCGGGAAGAATTGTAAGGCTCTGGCCCACTGAAACGGTCCCTGATTCCACCTGGCCCTGAAAACCGCGGAATTCATGATCAGGACGGCACACTCTCTGGACAGGCATATAAAAACCGCTTCCCTCCTCCCTGGCAACTTCCGTCTCTTCCAGACTGGAAAGGAGTGTTTCTCCCTCATACCAGGGCATATGATCTGATTTAACAGTTACATTATCCCCTTCCGTAGCGCTGACGGGAATTATGGTTACATGCGTTAGAGACAATTCCTCTGTGAGAGCCGCAATACTCCGGCTGATTTCTTCAAAGCGTTCCTGGCTGTAATCTGCCAGATCCATCTTGTTGACTGCGAAGATGAAATGATGGATTCCCATGAGGGAACAGATCCTTAAGTGACGCCTTGTCTGTACCAGAACGCCCTGCTTCGCATCTACAAGGATGACCGCTAACTGGGCGAAGGAAGCCCCTACCGCCATATTTCTTGTATATTCCTCATGCCCCGGAGTATCCGCCACGATAAAGCTTCTTCTTTCCGTTGTAAAATACCGGTAAGCCACATCAATGGTAATCCCCTGCTCCCGTTCCGCCATCAGACCGTCTAAAAGAAGGGAATAATCAATCTCACCGCCTCTGGAGCCCACCTTACTGTCAAGCAGCAGCGCCTTTTCCTGATCTGCATACAGCAGTTTGGAATCGTAGAGTATATGCCCGATCAGAGTAGATTTTCCGTCGTCCACACTTCCGCATGTAATAAATTTCAGCAATCCGTTCATTTAAAAATACCCCTCCCTCTTTCTCTTTTCCATACTGGCGGCTCCGCCGTCTTTGTCAATCACACGGCTGGTCCGCTCTGATTCTACGGAGCTTAGCGTTTCTTCAATAATCTGATCAATGGTATCTGCTTCTGAAAGAACTCCGCCGGAAAGAGGATAACAGCCCAGTGTTCGGAAACGAACCTTTTTAAGCTGGGGAACCTCTCCGGGATTTAACCTCATCCGGTCATCATCCACCATGATAATATCATGATCCCGGTAAACAACCGGCCTTTCTGCCGCAAAATACAATGGAACTATGGGGATATTCTCCTGTTTTATGTACTGCCAGATGTCCTTTTCCGTCCAGTTGGAAATGGGAAATACCCGTATGCTCTCCCCTTTATAAATCTCTGTATTGTAAAGCTTCCACATTTCCGGTCTCTGATTTTTAGGATCCCAGGCGTGTGAGGCGTTTCGGAAGGAAAAGATCCGTTCTTTTGCCCGGCTTTTTTCCTCATCCCGTCTGCCCCCGCCAAAGGCTGCAGTAAACCCATATTTATTAAGCGCCTGCTTTAATGCCTGGGTTTTCATGATGTCAGTATAGGAGGAACCATGGTCAAATGGATTGATTCCCCGTGCGACACCGTCCTCATTGATGTATTCTAACAGCTCAATTCCCAGCTCCTTAGCTGTTCTGTCCCGGAATTCAATCATTTCTTTAAACTTCCAGGTGGTGTTGACATGAAGAAATGGGAAAGGCGGCTTCTCCGGATAGAACGCCTTTAATGCCAGGTGAAGCATGACCGAACTGTCCTTTCCGATTGAATAGAGCATAACCGGCTTCTCACACTGGGCGGCTACCTCTCTGATAATATAAATTGCTTCTGCTTCTAACTCATCAAGATGGGATAATCTGCTCATATAATCTCTCCTCTAATACTTATTCGAATTTTTACCGTCCACTTCAATCATACGTACGGTACCATCGGGTCTGGTGATTTTCCAGAAAAGGAGATTTCCTTCCCCGGACACGTTCATCACAGTTCCATTTCCTCCCATATCAGCCCCCAGGTAAAAATCAATGGCCCCAAACCGGCACTCCTTCACACAGGATGCACAGCCCCAGCAGTCTCTGGGATATTTGATAAATGCTTTGCCGTCTTTTACCTTAATCAGACTGCCCGGACAGACCCGGGTGCAGGCAAGACAGCCCACACATGCTTCTTTAGAAATCCGTATGCTCATATCTTGTCTCCTTTCCTATGTCCCGGAGTTTTAGAATGAGCCTGCCATCTTTCAGCATGGAATTAACAAATTTGTGGTAAGCCTCATCTTTACCGGGAAAATCCAGATTCTCCTGGAATGAATGCCATCTGGTTTCCTTTCTGTATCCGAGGTGGGCGATGACAAAACGGCATACAGTCAGACGCTCCTTCAGCTCATAGACAAACATCAGCTCATGCATATCGGTGGCATTTAAATATCTGGTCAGCTCCGTGATTTCCATTATTTTTTCTTTCCCCAGCTTTAGCTGCTTTTCATTAAACTGATAACTGGCAGAAATCCCTCCTGCATACTCATCCATCACTTTCTGCATTGCTTCTTCCAGCTCCTCTGCTGTAAAAACAGCTCCTGTACCATTTAAAATGCTTTCATACTCCCGGATCTTTTCCTCTGCCAAGGAAGTAACCCGGTCTGAAATTTCAATACGCCGGTCTTTATTTATAATATCAAGTGCGGCAATTTCCCCTTCTGCCAGGGCTCCGGTCACATACTTCTGGGGGCAGCCGCCTGCTGCGTCTCCCGCTGCATATAAACCTCTGACTGTGGTTTCCCTGTTTGTATTAATCCAGTAGCCGCTTGCCGTATGGCCTCCCACTATATAAGGCTCGGTTCCCGCTATCTCCACATCCTCTGTTCCCGGAGTGTTGTCATTTTGCAGCCATTTAAGAGTCTGGCCTGGAGCCATGTTTAAGTATGCTTTCAGCAAATCTTCTTCCGTGTCTTTATCAATTCCCTTGGTATGCAGATAACAGGGACCATTTCCCAGCTGATTTTCCTTTACGGTTCCATAGACCCGCTCACTGGTGGTGATTCCATATTTTTCCTCGTAAATCTCACCTCTGGAATTAATCTGTTTTGCCCTGACCCCCTGGGCGATGGTTCCGGTGGGCGCAATGGTATCTTTACAGCGGAGTGCGATAAAGCGCATTTCAAAAGATGTCATTTCTGCACCAGCTTTCATTCCCATGGCATAACCAGCTCCTGTGTTAAAGGGAGGGTACCACATCTTATGACGGGAAAACCCCGGGTTATTTGGTTTATAAAGACCGGCTGCGCCTCCGGTGGAAACGATGACTGCTGCTGCCCGTAATTCATAAGCAGTATTTTCTTCCATATGAAAACCAACGGCCCCTTTTACTTCATTTTTATCTGCAAGCAGATCCGTCACATTTACATGCTCTAAGACCGTGACATTTGGTGCCTGCAATACGGCATCGGCAAGAATGGGCTTTATATTTTCTCCGTTAATCTTTATATTGCGCTTCCCTCTGGTCACGTAATTGCCCTTTTCATCTTTCAGAATCACAAGTCCCAGCCGTTCTAAATCAGCTGTCACTTTATTAAATCTTAAGGCTGCCGATAACAGAAGATCTTCTCTTGCAATCCCCGCCGCATCTTTCATTGCATAATCCACATAATCCTCAGCAGTCTGCCCATCTGTGATGTAAGCATTGATGGCATTTACCCCGGCTGCCAGACAGCCGCTCCGCCTGATCCCTGCTTTTTCCGCAATGATAACCTTTAAGTCCGAATTTTTTGAAAGAGTCAGCGCCGCATAACACCCTGCCGTCCCTCCCCCTATAATCAGAACATCTGCCGTCATAACTTCCCGCTTCAACCTTATACTCATCTTTGACTCCTCTTTTTCTGTATCAGAATGTGACGATATTGACTCCGTTTAACAGTGAATTTTCCAGCAAATACGCCTTTTTGTCATCGTAAGCATAAATCCGGTAAACAATCACATGCATTTTTTCACCAATGGAAACAGGACGCCTTTCCAGAGACCTTCGGGTCGTAAGGAAAACTCCATTTACATTCAGCCGTACCTCCAGATAGTTTCCACGAAAGGAAATATCTTCAATGGTCCCCTCCTCCGAATACTCCATCACATCCTGAAACTTTGAATTATCACTTTTAAATGCTTCCACAAACTCGGGCCGGATAATCGCTCCCGTATAATCACCCTTTTCAAAGCCCTTCAGCCTGTGATACCCATCCATTCTGGTTGACTGACCGATAAACTCAGCCACAAAAGGTGTTGCCGGATTTTTATAGATTTCAAATGGACTTGCGATCTGTTCGATTCTGCCCTGATTGGTGACAATAATCTCATCTGCGACCTCCACCGCCTCATCCTGGTCGTGGGTGACAAAGATACTGGTAATGCCCACCTTATGAATCATTTCCTTTAACCAGCTGCGAAGTTCCTGACGCACCTTTGCATCAATGGCTGCAAACGGTTCATCAAGGAGCAGAAGCCCGGGGTTTGGTGCCAGTGCTCTGGCAAATGCAACCCTCTGACGCTGTCCGCCGGAGAGCTGATTTGGATAGCGTTTCTCTAACCCCTCCAGACCGGTCAAAGAAATCAGTTCCATAACCCGTTCCTTAATCAGCTTTTTGTGAACTTTTTTTACTTGCAGACCAAAGGCGATGTTTTCAAAAACTGTCATGTACCGAAACAGAGCGTAATTTTGAAACACAAAACCAATACCTCTTTCAGGGGCTGGAAGATCATTGACTCTTTTCTGATCGATCATGATATCTCCGGAATCCGGTGTTTCAAAACCGGCAATCATCCGCAGGATTGTTGTTTTTCCGCTTCCGCTTGGTCCAAGAAGAGCTGCCAGAGTTCCCTTTTTCAAGGCGAAATTCACTTCTTTGGAAACCTTAAAATTCCCATATGATTTTTCAATATTTTTCATTTCTATGTACATAGGACCCTCCTGACTAAACCTTTACTGCTCTTTCCCGTTCTTTTTTGCCTGATGCTCCGCCACATTGCGTATGATCAGCACTGCCACCGCCATCAGAACCAGAATGGAAGAAACAGCAAATGCTGAAGTAATGGATTCCGATGAATTGGAGAGATAAAGTGCATCGATTTCAAGAGGAAGAGTAAATGTTTCCCCTCTGGTTTTTGACAGGGCATGGACAGCCCCGAACTCCCCAAGTGCCCTTGCCGTACAGAGAATCACTCCATAAAGAAGTGCCCAGCGTATATGAGGAAACGTAATCTTTCGGAATATGGTAAATCCGTCTGCCCCCATAAGCGCTGCCGCTTCTTCCTCTTCTTTTCCTATGGAATGAAGAACCGGTATGATTTCCCTTGATACAAATGGAAATGTGACAAATACAGTTGCAAGCACCACTCCCGGAATGGCAAATACGATCTGGATATTTGTTCCAAGAGCCTCATTAAGCCTGGCAATCAGACCGCCTGCCCATCCCATTCTCCCGAATGTCATTAAAAAGGCAAGCCCTGCAATCACAGGAGAGATGGAAAATGGAATATCAATGACTGCAGAAAGAATCTGCTTTCCTTTAAACGAAAATCTGGTTATCAGCCATGCTGCCGCGATCCCAAAAATGGTATTGACAACGACTGCAGTCACAGCTGCCAGCACAGTGACCCAAAACGCTGATTTTACAGAAGAGGCAGCCAATGATTTTAAGTAAAAGCCCATACCCTCTTTCAGTGAATTGACAATGACTGAGATCAGAGGCAGGACCAGCATCAAAAAGAGAAATACCGCACTGATTCCTATGAGAATCCATTTACCTTTTATTTTCATCCATGTTCCCTCCTATAAACTGCTGGTGCGCTTCGCCTGATGCACCTGAATCATATTTACAGACAGTAAAACCATAAAGGACAGGAAAAGCATCACCAGAGCAATTGCTGTCGCGCCGGGATAATCTACATAATTCAGTTTCTGCATGATCACATAGGATACCACCTGTGTCTGATTCCTGGCGTTGTTTCCGGATATGTAGATTACGCTGCCGTATTCCCCCACCCCCCTTGCAAATGCAAGACCAAATCCAGTCAGAAGCGCAGGCCCAAGCTCCGGCAGAATCACCTTTCTAAACGTATGAAATTTCCCTGCTCCCAAAATTGCTGCTGCCTCCTCATACCGTGGATCAAGGGTTTCCAGAACCGGCTGAATGGACCGCACCACAAATGGTATTCCTATAAAAATCAGGGCGATGGTCAGCCCGGTCTTCGTATATGCCGCTTTTATTCCGAACAATCCGAGAAACGGGCCCATGATCCCCGTATCAGAATACAGTCTGGAAAGAGTGATTCCTGCTACTGCAGTGGGTAAGGCAAAGGGAAGTTCAATGATCCCATCCATAATCCGCTTGCCTGGAAACTCATACCGCACGAGGACCCAGGCAAGAATGAGTCCGGACACACTGTTGACAAATGCGGCAAAAAGGGAACAGAGCAGGCTGGTTTTAAATGCATTTACCACATTGGTCTTTGTAATCAGGTTTAGAAATTCCCGGGGGGATAACTGAAAGGAATAAACCAGCACTGAGGCAAGTGGAATGAGTATCATGCAGGAAAGCATGAAAAGAGTGACTCCCATACTCAGCCCGAATCCAGGTATGACACGCCGGCTTTTTCCTGTTGGATGCGACTGTTTTATCATCTGATTAACCTCCCTTTAATTGTCGTAAATCTCATCAAAGATTCCCCCGTCTGCAAAAAACATCTCATAAGCTGCATCCCAGCCACCGAAATCATCAATGGTGCAAAGTTTTACATTAAGATCAAACTTCCCGGAAAATTCAGAAAGAATCTTCTTATTTGAAGGCCTGTATCCGTATTCGCCGATCAGCCTCTGCGCTTCATCGGAATAAAGATATTTTAAGTATTCCTCTGAAGCCTTCTCTGCTCCGCCTCTTCGGGCGTTTTCATCTACCACCGCCACACTGGGTTCTGCGAGGATGCTGATGCTGGGAGTGATAATTTCATACTGGTCGGGATACTCTTTCACCGTATTGATGGCTTCATTCTCCCAGGCAATCAGCACATCTCCCTGTCCGTTTTCCACAAAGGTAGTGGTAGCTCCCCTCGCCCCTGAATCCATAACAGAAACATTTTTATAAAGGTCTGCCGCAAATGATTTTATTTTCTCCCCGTTTCCATGGTAAGTGACCTTCGCATACTGCCAGGCAGCCAGGAAATTCCAGCAGGCACCACCGCTGCTCTTGGGGTCCGGGGTGATTATCTCCACACCTGGTTTCATTAAATCAGACCAGTCCTTTATCTTTTTTTCATTTCCTTTCCTCACCAGAAACACGATGGCAGAGGTATAAGGTGATGAATTTCCCTCAAATTCTTTCATCCAGCCGGTATCAATCAATCCGGACTTTTCAATCATGGAAATATCATGGGCCAGAGCCAGAGTGACCACATCTGCCTTTGCTCCTTCTATGACCGAACGGGCCTGACCGCCCGATCCCCCGTGGGACTGCACCACCGTTATTCCGGTTTTGTAGGTATCCCTGTAATAGGATTCAAAGATTTTGTTGTACTCCTGATAAAACTCTCTGGTGGGATCATAAGAAACATTGGTAATTGTAATTGTTCCGTCTTTTCCGGAATCTGTCTGCTTCGCACAGCCTGCTGATATTACTGCTGCTGCGATGATCAGCGTAAGGGCTGCTGCCCGCTTTTTCCCTCTTTTTCTCATACATGAACCTCCGCTTGCTCCGTGTGTTATCTGGAAGTTTAATCCCTATTTACATATTTGTAAAGTATGTTA
This sequence comes from Lacrimispora sp. 38-1, assembly GCF_049890855.1. Classification (NCBI taxonomy): domain Bacteria; kingdom Bacillati; phylum Bacillota; class Clostridia; order Lachnospirales; family Lachnospiraceae; genus Lacrimispora; species Lacrimispora sp. 38-1. The sequence continues at coordinate 8,664 of NZ_JBANEW010000019.1, forward strand.
TTGTTTTTTCTTTCTCTATATGTTAGAATTTCCTTATCTATTCCCCTATAACCATATTTTTTTGCTTATACATCATATATTACCAGTATGTAAATATGATATTAGTCAGGAGGAAATCATGTCCATTAAAACATTGCTGATCTTTGTCACGGTCTACAAGGAAGAAAGCATTACTGCTGCTGCAAATAAGCTGAATATCAGCCAGCCCGCGGTGAGCCTTGCAATCCGGGAACTGGAAAATGAGTATTCCATCCGGTTGTTTGAACGGGCTGGGAGGGGCATTCAAAAGACCAGTGCTGCCCGTAATTTATATGAATTTGCCTCCCACATCGCCTCTCTTTATCAGGAAATGGATTCAGAGTTTAAAAAGCAGGATCAGACGACTCCGCTGCGAATCGGATTTTCCAGCACCATCGGGGCCTGCCTGATGCCTGATATCATTCAAAGTTTTACGAAAAGTGGTCAGGTTCCCATGCCTTATATAAAAGTTGACACTTCTGACAGGATAGAAACCGCTGTCCTGGAAAATCAGCTTGATCTGGCTCTCACCGAGGGAGTAAGCAGCTCTGATAAAATACTGACTGAGCCATTCGCCAAAGAACAGTTAATTTTAGTTTCCAGTCCTTCCCATCCGTTGGCTCAGAGAGAGAAAATAACACTGGAGGACTTAAGAGAAGAACGTTTTATATTAAGAGAAAAAGGCAGTCAGACCAGAAAACTGGCTGAATCTGCCTTTCACCTTCATAATTTTATCCTCCGCCCTGTCCTTGAAAGCACCAGCAATGAAGCAATCATGTGGGGAGTCTGTACAAATCTTGGAATTGCCATACTGCCGGAACGCCAGGTGTCCGGATACCTGGGAAAGGGAACGCTGTCCGCCCTTCCCCTGCAGGGGGTTGAGCTGAAGCGGGAATATCAGATAATTTATCATCAGAATAAGTATTTAAATCCGGCAATGCTGCATTTTATGGAGCTGGTAAAAAGTAAATCATTACCATGAACAAAAAAACTCTCTGTTGATATTATCCGTTTGACCGTATATGATGGTTCTATCAGGATAGAGGGGGATATCTATATGGAAATGAACAGCAAAATTTTATTGGTAGATGACGAAAGAGATATTGTCAATCTGATACAGGAAGTGTTGCAGCAGGATGGTTTTCATGTTATTGAGAGAGCATATACAGGTCTTGAAGCGTTACGAATCTGCCGGGAGTTCCAGCCTGACGTTGTTGTGCTGGATGTTATGCTCCCGGATTTAGACGGACTGGAGGTGTGCAGGAAAATACGGGAATTCTCCTACTGCTCCATCCTGTTTCTTTCCTCTAAAAATGATGATATTGATAAAATTCTGGGGCTTTCCTGCGGAGGTGACGATTATATTACAAAACCATTCAGCCCACGGGAAGTTGTTTTCCGCATCAAAGCGCAGCTTCGCCGCCAGCAGTATCAGGCTGCACCCGGATTGGGAAACGGGGAGCTTTTAAATGCCGGTTCTCTTACTCTTGATAAAGAAAGCTGCCGGACCTATAAGTCAGGGCAGGAAATCAGTCTGACCGGACGTGAATTTCTGTTATTGTCTTATCTAATGGAAAACACGGATAAAATCATCAGCAAAGAGCGCCTGTACGAACAGGTCTGGGGTGATTACAGCAGCATTTGTGATAATACCATTATGGTTCATATCCGGCATATCCGCGAAAAAATCGAGGACACACCCTCAAATCCCCAACAGCTGATTACAGTAAAAGGCCTGGGATACAAATTAAAGAAGAGGACTGATTAGATGAAAAAATCCGGATACTTCACCATTTTTCATATTTATCTGATTTTCTTTCTGTCGCTGCTTGGAACGATAGCCGCATCATTTGCTCTCTTTTACTTATTGATTACCGTTAAAACCTCCACTGGCACCACCATAAGAAGCGACTGGCCCAAATCATTTACGGAGAATTTCAGGGAATATATTATATTTATCAATGAGAAAGCACAAATCCGGCAGCCGGGACTGGAACTGCTGCAGAAAAATGATATCGGACTGCAGATTTTAGATCATTCCGGCAATGAAATATTCAGCTATGAAAAACCGGATCAGGCTGATCTGGCTTACTCCAATACAGAGCTTTTTAAGCTTTATCAGACAGGACAGTTAAAAGGCAGCAAAACAACAGCTTTCATCGGAACGGTTACAAACAATGGAAATGACTACGTCTATATTCTACATTTTCCTATGACGATTACCAAAATAACCATGTATCTCAATGGAGACAGGTTTACAGGCGGAAAAACCATTGTCATTCTTATTCTCGGTATGTTATTTACGGTTGTTTTAATTTCCGGTATTATTTATGGATTCTGGACTACACACATCATGAACCGCTTAACAACTTCCATCAGAGAAATTTCGGAACGCAATTATCTTCCAATTAAAGTTCACGGTGCTTACAAGGACCTATATGATAGTCTGAACACTCTGGATTCAGAGATTAGAGAAAGCGACAGGCTTCTCAGACAAACTGAAAAAATGCGGGAAGAATGGATCGCTAACATTACCCATGATTTGAAAACACCCTTATCGCCCATAAAAGGCTATGCCGAACTATTACAGGAAAATGGCACCAAAACGGAGGAACAATGCAAACGATATTCGCAGGTTATATTAAAAAATGCCGCTTATATGGAAGCGCTGATTGATGAAATGAAATTAACCTATCAATTAGATAATGGTATGATTCCCCTGAAACTGCAGGAGCAAAATTTTATACGTTTCTTAAAAGAACTGGTAATTGATATCTTAAATAATCCTGAATATGAGCAACGTACCATAGACTTTGAAACTTCCGTGGAAACGATTTTATTTTCATTCGATCCAATACTTTTAACAAGAGTATTTCAAAATATCATTCTAAACGCATTTGTCCATGGCGATGAAAATACGGCAGTTGCTCTGCAAATATCCGTTTCTGATACCCTGCTTCAGATTATTGTGTCCGATAATGGAAGGGGAATGTCAGCAGCAGAAACGCTCTCCCTCTTTCAGCGTTACTATCGTGGAACTAATACAGAACACAGGTCTGATGGAACGGGATTAGGACTCGCCATAGCAAAAAGCATTGTAGAGCTTCACGGAGGCATCATTGCCGTATCCAGCATACCGGACATCGGATCTTCTTTTCAAATACAGTTTCCCATAAATTAAGGTTAATTAAGGTTGCCTGAAACACAGATTAAGGTTGGCAGTTTATCATTTAATTATGATAGCTGCCAGCCTTTTTATGTGTCATTCAAGCCAGAATACAGATGGGACAGACCTGTTAATGGTCTGTTTCCATCAGAAAGCAGGTGTTTCGTTGAAAGTAATATTAAAATACATTTTGATTAATGTAAAAGAGCACAAAGCAAGAACCGCTGTTATGCTGCTGTCAATCCTTCTTTCTTCCACATTGTTGTTCGTATCTTTTTCTCTTGCCGCTTCCTATGAAAGTGCCCAGCAGAAAATGGCGCGGGGTATGTCAGGAAGTGCAACGGTTTCTGTTAGTGCTGCTGGTGACCCGGGTACCATCAGGAGCGGGGATATTCCCGACTTACCCTGTATCGGAGCAAAAGTGGGGATGCTGAAGCAAAGCTGTATCTATCACGAAAACGGGTATTATGAAACAGTCGATCTGATTGCTGCAGATCTGTTACAGCTTGATGAGATTAATAAGCCTCGTCTGATCGATGGAGGTGAAATCACAGACTTCTCCGGCAGGAAAATCATTCTTCCTGACCGGTTTACTTTAAAGTATGGAATTAAAAAAGGAGATAGTATAACTCTGCAGACAGGGGGTATTCCGGTTGGTTTTGAAGTAGCTGAAATTGCTGCTTATGATACTGTTTTTCTGCGGAAAACACGGGGGGCGACCGCTCTTTTACCACTTTCTACGTTGTCCGGACTTTCAGGGAAAACGGATGGATACAGCGAGATATTAATAAAACCTGCGAGAGGCGTCTCTACGGTTGATCTGATAAACGAGCTGGAGGCAGCGCTTCCTGACGGCAGATATCAGGTCTCTGGGATTATAAATGAAGCACAGATCAAAGCCGACGCAAAGCAAAAATCCATGCCATTTTTTTTAATCAGCTTTTTCTCCCTCACAATCAGCGTTTTTATTATTTACAGCAGCTACAAGGTAATTACATTAGACCGGTTACCAGTGATCGGAACGTTTCGCAGCATTGGAGCAACCCAGAAAACAGTTACCCGTATTCTTCTTTTAGAAAGCCTGCTATATGGCGGCGCAGGCGGACTGACTGGTATTCCTGTTGGAATGTTTGTACTGAAACTGGTTTTGCAGGGTATGGGAAAATCTCTGCCACTGGGAATTAAAATCCCGGTTGTTATTACACCGTTCAGCATTATAATCTCCTTCACTATGGCTTTAGCCGTTTCTCTCCTTAGTGCATGGCTTCCGGTGTACCGGGCAAGCCGCCTTCCAATTAAGGAAGTCGTTCTCGGCACCGTTGAAGAGCGTTCCCCTCCCCGGCACATAATCATTGGAACAGGGATTATTTTATTTCTGATTTCAATAATTTTTCCAAAGCTTGTTCCTGAAAACATGTTAAATCTGGCCGGCGGCTTTTCTTTATCAGGACTGATTACAGCAACAATATTTGTCATTCCCCCTTTAACAAATCTGATTTCTATAGGACTGGAATGCGTATACGGTCTGCTTTTTAATAATATAGGCAGGCTCGCTGCCCGGAACATGCGGGACAACAAAAATATCACACAGAACATTACACTGCTTTTTATCAGTATTTCTGCAGTCATCGCAATCAGCGTTGTGGGGGATTTCGTAAATACCTATATCAGCGACGTATTTAGAGACGCAGAATTACAGGGTTTTGCAGACGGGCAAATGACTCCGGAGTTTGTAAAGCAGGTGAAAAATATGGACGGTGTTGAAAAGGTGCTGCCCCTCTATGTGTTCGAGAATGAAATAAATGGAAACGGTGTTGTTTTTTCACGGCTTGAAGCAACAGATAATCTGGAATGGTATAGCTCCATGCTGGCACTTCATTATACAGAACCCGTTATGAAGGAGCAGGCCGTTTCTGCATTTGCCGCCCATCGATCCATAATATTAAGTGAAAGTTGTCTGAAGCGGACGGGATTTACTGTGGGAGATGTGCTCACTCTGTCAAGTGGAACCGCAGCCGGCTCTTATGTTATAACCGGCAGTTTCAAATCGAGGGCAACTGATGTGGAAGCTGTGATTCCATCGTCCTATGCAGCCTCTGATTTCGGCAAAGAAAGCTATGGCTTTTTAGCCTATACTGCCGCTGATCCCGATGCAGTCATGATTCAAATCCGAGACCTGTTTGGGAATACACCAAACTGGAGCCGGACGGTGGAAGAATTTAATGCAGACACCCATTCTACAGTCGGAGCCTTTTTAAAACCTATGCACAGCATGACTTACTTCATTTTGCTGCTTGCGGCGATCGGTGTTATTAATAATCTGCTCATTAACTATATGCAAAAGCGCCGTACAATCGCCATGTATAAATCGATTGGACTAAGCACCCGGCAAAACATGAAAATGATGCTGATTGAGGGGTTTTCCTGCGGTATGATCGGAGCGTTAATAGCGATATTTGTTTCCTATATGGAGATAAAAATAATTTTTATTGTGGCTGGACCGAAAATTACCATGTTACCGGCACTTAGTGCCAGGACATTTCTAATGGCCGGGGCCAGTGGAATTTTAATCACCTTGTCGGGCTCCGTCATTCCAATTTTCAAAAGCCGGCAGATGAAACTGATAGAAGAGATCAAACTTTAAGAAGAGATTGGAGGTTTTGTACATGAAACCATTAACCGGTTCCATCACTGTTGAATGCAGACATATTGTGAAAGATTTTCGGCTTGGCGATACTATAACCAACGTATTAAAAGATGTGTCTTTGCAAGTAAAGCAGGGGGAATTTGTATCCATCATGGGACCTTCCGGTTCCGGGAAAAGCACGCTGCTTTATATTCTTGGAGGTCTTGACTCTCCCACAAGCGGTTCCATCCGTCTCAACGGCACAGATATATCCCACCTGGAAGACGAAAAAATGAGCCGGTTTCGGCGGCAGAAAATAGGATTTGTATTTCAGTTTTATAATCTGATTCCTAACCTGAATGTGGAAGAAAACATCATGCTCCCTTTGCTTTTGGATGGCAGGAAAATGAAAGACTACAAAAAGAAATTAAACTATATTTTAGAATTGACAGGGTTATCTGACAGGCAAAAGCATACTCCCCGCGAGTTGTCAGGCGGACAACAGCAGCGTGTGGCAATTGCCCGTGCATTGATTGGAAGTCCGGAAATCCTCTTTGCAGATGAACCAACGGGTAATCTGGATAGTAAAACCGGGGCAGAAATTTTACATCTGCTGCACCATATCAACCAGGAAAGCAAACAGACGATCATCATGGTAACCCATTCGTCAGAAGCAGCAAAAAGCTGCAGCCGGATCATTACAGTCCGGGATGGAATGATTGAGTAAGTAAAGGCTCCTTTCCAAACCGTAAGTCTGGAGAGGAGCCTAATGCTTTGTGTCCGCAAAGGACTTATTTTATTAGTATGTAAACAGCTGTACCCAATACTGTGTTCCTGCACCGTTTTGTACATTGCCGACACCGATATGTGTAAAGCTCTTATTTAAGATGTTAGCCCGGTGTCCGGCACTGTTCATCCATGCATTCATTACTTCTTGTGGTGTCTTCTGACCCCAGGCAATGTTCTCGCCTGCACCGCGGAAGTTAACGTTCTGCTCTTTGATTGCAGTAGAGAAGGAACTGCCGTTTGGACGTACATGCTCGAAGGAAGTCTGAATTTCATTGGCTCTTACATTCGCTGCTTTTTCCACATTTGCATCAATGGTAAGAGGTGCAAGTCCTGCTTTTGCTCTTTCTGCATTTACCAGATCAACAACCTGCTGAGTGTAGGTTTTGTTGGTAGTGGAGCCACTATTTGTGCTGCCGGTGTTGGTGTTTCCACTGTTAGTGTTTCCGGTGTTGGTGTTTCCGGTGTTGGTATTTCCGGTATTGGTATTTCCAGTGTTGGTATTTCCGGTGTTGGTGTTTCCGGTGTTGGTGTTTCCGGTATTTGTATTACCATTATTGGTATTGCTTCCGTTTCCATTGCTGCAATTTCCAGTTTTATTACTATTGCCGTTGGTTAAACAGGACCAGTTTAAATTGTTTGAGTTGATTCCAAGCTGCTGAAGCTTCGCCCTCAAATCACTGGCATTACAGGAGCCATAAATTGCAGTCACGTTTCTTCCGCCATAGCATTGTCTGTATGAGTTATTCACCGCTGCGTTTGCTGTTAATGGAAGCATGCTTGTCAAGGTTAACGTAATCAATCCAATTGCCTTTAGTTTCTTCAATGTTATTTCCTCCTTTTGGGTTTGTTACAATTTTATTACATTTGTGTTACAAGAATATGATAGCACTGTTACTTCCATTTTTCCAGTGGTAATACATGGTAATTATTTTTCCAGATTCCAGAAACGGAAATAGGAATTTTCCATTCTCACTCCAGTTCCCTGTATGCATCTGTTAAAAAGTCCAGAAAATGCCTGCTTGCAGCAGGTAAAATCCTCTGATCCTTAAATACGACTCCAATGGTTCTGGACAGCGGCGGTTCCAGATTTCTCACAGCATTTTTATAATCCACCCGGTTTAAAATTAAATCTGAGAGAATTCCCACACCCAGCCCTTTTTCTATCATCGCCATAATTGTATAATCATCATGAACAATATATTGAATGTTCGGTTTGATGTCATGCTGCCGGAAATACTCCATGGGTTCATTTAAACTTCCCTCTTCCAGCAGGATAAATGGCTCTTGTGCCAGTTCCTTTATAGGGATTTCCTCTTTTTTTGCAAGGGGATGGGTTATGGGAAGGACTGCAAGCATGGGATCTTTTTTTAAGGGAATGGTCTTCAGTTCCTGATCTGTCACTGCCTGGGGATTAATGAAACCAAAGTCTACGCTGCCTTCCTTTACCAGCTGCTCAATCGCCGTGTAATCTCCCTGGTAAAGCTGAAAGCTGACAGAGGGATATTTTTCTTTGAAGCCCTTCATCAGTCCCGGAAGCCAGTGACAGGATACACTGGCAAAGGTACCGATGCGGATGGCTGCATTCTGAATTCCTTCCATCTCACTTCGTTTTTCCATCAATTCCCTGTATGCATGACAGATATTTTTTATGTATGGCATAAGCTCAGACCCGTCCGGTGTCAGTGTTACGCCTTTTTTTGACCGTATAAAAAGGACTGTATTTAGTTCCTCTTCCAGAGACTGAACCATCTGGCTGACAGCGGACTGTGTATAGCCCAGTTCCATGGCAGCTTTGGTAAATCCCCCGCATTCCACAATTTTAACGACTGCCCGGTACCGGTTCATTCATCCACCTTCTTATCCATCAGTTTTCCTAATGTTTCCATTATAAACATTTGTTTTACTGATGTAAAGAAGCGTGGTATATTTTTCTTAGTTTATTAAAAGGGAGTGACCCTTTTACGGAGGATACTTATGAACGAACGCAGATTACAATATTATACCGGAATAAAAGACGGCATTCCCATCGGACTTGGATATTTTGCCGTATCATTTACCTTTGGCATTATGGCGGCTAATACCGGACTTTCACCATGGCAAGCCATCGTGATGTCACTTACCAACTTAACCTCAGCAGGACAGTTCGCCGGACTTGGGATCATCAAAGCAGGGGCTTCCCTTGGAGAAATGGCTCTTGCCCAGTTTGTGATCAATTTAAGATACAGCTTAATGTCCTGTTCCCTGTCCCAGAAATTTAAAGAAGATACTCCATTTTATCACCGTTTTCTTATCGGATACGGTGTAACAGATGAAGTCTTTGGTGTTTCCGTGTGCAAGTCCGGTAAATTAGATCCCCGCTACTGCTATGGACTGCTGTCTGCGGCTGTACCCGGCTGGACACTGGGCACTGCTTTCGGAGCTGTATCCGGCAGCCTGCTTCCAGACCGTCTTTTAAGTGCTTTAAGTGTGGGATTATACGGTATGTTTGTGGCTATTATCGTACCTCCGGCAAGGGATAACCGGAATCTGGCGCTGGTGGTAGCTGCTTCCATGATTCTTAGTTTATTGTTTTCCTGTCTTCCGGGACTGCGTATGATTTCTTCCGGTATGAGGCTCATACTTCTGACAATTGTAATTGCTGGCGCAGCCGCTTTTCTGTTTCCATTTCCGGCTGAAGAGGAGGTTTCTTATGAATGACCGAATTTATGCGTATATACTGGTTATGGCAGTTGTGACTTATGCCATCCGCGTACTTCCCCTGACTCTGATCCGGCGGGAAATTAAAAATACCTGGGTTCGGTCCTTTCTCTTCTACGTACCCTATGTAACTCTGTCCGTGATGACTTTTCCGGCTATCCTCACAGCTACAAGGAGTATCTGGTCCGCGGCGGCGGCATTGGCAGCGGCTGTGGTGATGGCTTATAGAGGGAAGACGCTGATTTTTGTTTCCCTGACGGCTTGCGGGGTTGTATTTTTGATGGAGCTGCTACTGTGACGATGACATATAACATAAACTGTAGAAACTCAAAAAAGAGACGATTACATTTATGATTTTAATATATATGTAATAGCCTCTACTAGTTATTAGCAAATCACACCAGCAAACATGAATAAAGATTAATCACTTTAATCTTCAGTTTTTATCATTTGCACAAATAATATATATACGCAATAAAAAAAATAGCAATTAAAATTTTTTTTATTGATTGCATTAACCATGCTTTTTTATTCATAATTGGAAAAAAGTTCTTTGGATTTTTCTCATCATATTGTAATATTCTAACCTCACCAATCGGTAAGTTTTCTTCCTTATTCTCAGGAAATGCTAATTCTTCTTCGTAAATAACGCCATCTACTATGTATCTATAAGTAGGATAATAGTTATAGTGATTCCCCTTTATACAAGATTCTCTAACACTTATAATTGTGCCATGAATTTTTTCTTCATACTTTCTCATTTTTAAATTCATGATTACAACTTTTATTAAAAAACTGTAAATAATCGAAACAAACATTATTATACCAAACACTATTTTAACTGCTACCATTTATTCATTCCTCTCTGATCATTATCTGGCTGCCTTCTTTCAGGCGGCAATTTTATATTAACATTTTTTACTTTAATTTCAATCCCTAAGTCAAAATCATACATCTTGACATCCAAAATCGGACGAAACCTCTTCCATTTTTCTGATAGATTTTAAAGTCCCAATGTATAAAAAAATTAAAACTGTAATTACTCCAACACAAAAATAAGTACGTATAATTGTTAAGTAAGGTAAAACGATTGCCAATAGAAAAGAGCCTGCTGGAATAGATGAGCAAGCCATTGCATTAAAGATACTTGCAGCTCTGCCAAGGTATTCGTTTGGAGTATTTGCCATGAAAGTTACTTGTGCTGACATACCAATAATAGAATTGATAAATCCAAATATACATAAAATAATCCCATAGGTTATATAACGCAGAGGAATATAATCAATCAAGCCAACAAACATTAAGCAGAAGTATATAATTCCAATTAATGCACCGCCATAAATTAATATATCTTTATTTGAAAATGTTTTTCTAACACAGACAAAAAGTAAACTGCCCAGAATAAGCCCGCAAGTCATAAAAATGCTTCCTACCGACATCGCATTAACTCCTAAACTAAGGCACTCATTCACATATGCCGCCTGTAGTTTTTCCAATGGAACAGTAATTACGTTTAATAGGAAACCAATACAACATATTATAAAAATAATCCGATTTTTCTTAAAATATTGTATGCCACCGTATAGATCAGTGCAATAATTCTTAACATTAATGTTTGTATGTCTTTTTTTACTTTGTGGTAACTTTAATAAGCAAAATAATATTGCTGATATAAAGAAAGTAATTGCATCAACAATAATTGCACCCCCACTTCCAAGAATGCCAATAACAGCACCTGCACAGCCCAGACCTATGAGTTCAGATATACGGCTAGCAGACTGATTGAGCGATAAACCAATATTATAATACTGTTTTTTTAATACAAGTGGAATTATAGAAAGACTGCTGGGTATTCTGTAAGCCTCAAAACATGAATTTAAAAAAGTAAGAATTAATAAATGCCACGGCTGCAACACTCCTGATATCATCATAATACCTGTACTTAAGACCACTAAGCCTCTGCCTGTGTCACATAATATAACTGCGATTCTTTTATCAATAAATTCCACCAAAACTCCGGCAAAAGGCTGAAGTAAGATCGTTGGCAGAGAATTTACACCATAAATAAGCGCCAGCCATGAGGTAGAGCCGGTTAGTTCATACACCATCCAGCCATATGCTATAGAATCAATAGAATCACCAAATCTGCCTATTATGTTTGAAAGAATAATTTTTATATATTCTTTTTCTGTTTTTATAAATAATTTATCCATATATATTTTCATTACTTAACCTTTACCTCCCCCCTCCTTTATCGGTCTTTATACAAAATGTATCTATAAACATTTAACACTTTATGACAATAAATTCAACCCAGGTGCCGAAATTATACGCGTTAGCTTCCAAAATTGGACACTACCAAAGAATTTGATCATTAGACCGGCAGCGAAACCGATCTCCCTGGGTACAAAAAAACAGACAACTTTCGCTGTCTGTTTTCTGCTATCATATATAAGAATGAACAAAGCTCTTCATTCTCCTATATCACATAATTATTCATATAATCATTCTTATGAATCAGATCTGCAATGGTAATCCCGTCAAAGTAATCATTAATCAGCTTATTAAGGCCTTCCCACATCTCCAGAGTCTGGCACTGCCCTGCTCTGTCGCAGTTATTGGTCTCCCCTTCCAGGCAGGACACAGGAGCAAGAGAACCTTCCGTAAGCCGTAAAATGCTTCCCACTGTATAAAGCTCCGGATCCTTAGCCAGCTTGTAGCCGCCGCCTTTCCCTCTTAAAGAGATCAGGAGATTATTTTTACTTAAAACAGAGACTATGGATTCCAAATATTTTTCTGATATCTCCTGCCTTTGGGCAATATCCATCAGTGTAATAAATTCTCCGTTATTGTGCTCTGCCAGATCAATCATGAGTCTGATGGCATAACGGCCTTTCGTTGAAATTTTCATATGCATAACCTCCTTATCATAATTTACCACAAGGTTAATATGTTTTTCAAGTCTATTTCTAATATTCTTCCAGATTTTCTTTTTTACCAGCCGTTTTCTCATCATAATCATCCAGGAAATGATGAACAGCCCCATCCTTTTTATAAGCAATTATGGTATTTAAATTAACATTCTCAACGCTTTTAAATAAATTGCCCTCAATATATGGGTTGGTCTCCTTCAGCTGCCTGATCAGATTCTTTATCTCCACCCGTTTGGAACCGGTATTTCCATCTGTTCTGCAGGTGGTACAGGTATCGGTAAACCGACATGCGCACTGAATGAAATGAAGATCGTTGTAATCCCGCCACCGTTTGATGTCATCTTCTCTGATGAGGTACAGCGGACGGATGAGCTCCATACCTTCAAAATTGGTGCTGTGCAGCTTTGGCATCATGGTCTGGATCTGGCCTCCGTACATCATTCCCATGAGAATGGTCTCAATCACATCGTCATAGTGATGACCGAGTGCGATCTTATTGCAGCCCAGTTCCTTCGCCTTGCTGTATAAGTATCCCCGTCGCATTCTTGCACACAGATAGCAGGGGGATTTCTCCACTTCATAGACAGCATCAAAAATCTGTGTTTCAAATACGGTAATTGGAATATTTAAAAGTCTGGCATTGTTTTCAATCACCTGCCGGTTTGTTTCGTGATAGCCGGGATCCATAACAAGAAATACCAGCTCGAACGGAAATTTGTTGTGGCGCCGGATCTCCTGAAACAGCTTTGCCATCAGCATGGAGTCCTTGCCTCCTGAGATGCATACGGCTATCTTGTCATTTTCCTTTACAAGCTCATATTCATTGATTGCTTTGGCAAATTTGCTGAACAGCTCCTTATGGAATTTCTTTCGGATACTCTTTTCAATCTCTTCCAGCCGTCCCTGACCCTTATCTTCCTTCTTCATGGTCTGAATGAGCCAGGTTCCATAGCCACCTGCCAGACTATAGGCCATATATCCTTTATCTCTTAAAGTCTCTGCCGCTTCCTCGCTGATTATACCCTTTAAGCAATATAAAACAATCTTCTTCTCTTTGGGAAGCGTGCACTCATCTGCTGATAATGCTTCCATATCCATGTGGATGGCACCGGGGATAAACCCATGCTGATAGGCTCTTTCCTCTCTGATGTCCACCAGAATATATTCTGCCTGATCCAGCTGCTCTAACTGCTGTAATGACAGACTGCATTCACAAGTATCCCTGTATTCTGAACCCATATCTTTATCTCCTCATTCCTTTTACGCTTTCTGCTGCCCGCCTGCAAGGTCCTTAATAACCTCTCCGGCGATAATCAGACCTGCAACAGACGGCACAAACGCAAGACTTCCGGGAATATCCCGTCTCTCTGTACACTTATGCGCAGCTCCGGGAGGGCAGATACAGTTTGTCCTGCAGCTGATGGACATATCCTCGATGGGCCTGGTTGGTATTTCCTTTGAATAAACCACCTTAAGCTTTTTCACTCCCCGCTTCTTTAACTCTCTTCTCATGACCTTCGCAAGAGGACAAACCGATGTCTTGTAAATGTCAGCAACCTCAAACTGGGTGGGATCTAACTTATTGCCAGCTCCCATACAGCTGATGACCGGAACGCCTGCCTCTTTTGCCTGCATGACAAGCTGAAGCTTGGCTGTCACCGTATCCACCGCATCCACCACATAATCATAGTCCTGAAAGGAAAAATCTCCTGCATTCTCCGGAAGGAAGAAGCATTTGTGCATCTCTACCTCTGCCTCCGGATTAATGTCTAAAATCCGCTCTTTCATTACTTCAACCTTATATTTGCCCACCGTTTTTCTGGTGGCTATAATCTGCCTGTTAATATTGGTCAGACATACCTTATCATCATCAACAAGAACAAAGGAACGGACTCCGCTTCTTACCAGAGCTTCCACAACATATCCGCCCACTCCGCCAATTCCAAATACGGCAACTTTCGCTTCTGACAGACGCTTCATAGCATCTTCCCCCAGTAACAGCTGGGTTCTGGAAAACTGATTTAACAAATGAATCTACCTCTTTCTACATTTTCTGCCTGATGGTATAAAAAAACACACTTCAAGTAATTATACTTCGAAAAGTGTGTTTGGGCAATTCATTTTTACTGGATATGGTTTCCTTCCGATGGGATTCGGTTTATTTAATAAAACGGTCAATGGCCTTGTTTAAATCATCAATTGCCTGCTTGTCTCCTGATTCCACCGCGTCCACAATACAATGTTCAATATGATCCTTGATAATCACTTTTCCCGTCTGGTTCAATGCCGATATGACTGCTGACAGCTGAATCAGAACCTCACTGCAGTCTCTTTCGTCACTGACCATACGTTTCACAGATTCCAAATGTCCGATCGCACGGGACAGCCGGTTGATAACCATCTTTGTATTCGTATGCTTATGCGGGTGTCCGGGTAAATGGGAATGGGTATACTCGGTTCCATCCTCTGCCTTATGTGTGTGATATTCCATGTTCTCGTTCATACTTGCTACTCTCCTCCATACTACCCTATTGTACTCCAGATTTCATTTTTTCACAAGATGGTATGAAAATTCAGGTTTTCTTGACATTCCCTTCCATTTATGCTACGCTCTTAGTCCAAAATTTCAATACAACAGGAGGAAACTATGTCAGCAATCTATGAAACCAGTCGGCTTTTACTAAGAACACCGGAACGGTCCTTTGCACCCATGGTTACAGACTATTATCTAAGAAATCGCGAATTTTTATCGGAATGGGAACCTGTCAGAGACGAAGAATTTTACACTCAGGAATATCAAAAAAAGCAGCTGGAAAACCAAATCGCAGACAGCAATGCGTTAAAGCTGTGGATCTCCAAAAAGGGGGAGGAGGACAAAGTGATCGGCGCCCTGGCATTTAACAATATCGTAAAAGGAGTGTTCCTCTCCTGCTTCCTTGGCTATAACCTGGATAAAGATGAAATAAACATGGGCTATATGACAGAAGCTGTAAAAAAAGGAATTGAGATCATGTTTCAGGACTACGGTCTTCACCGGATTGAAGCCAATATTATGCCTCGTAATATAAGATCGATTAAAGTGACGCAAAAACTTGGATTTAAAGAAGAGGGTCTTTCTCCTCAGTATTTAAAAATCAATGGAAAATGGGAAGATCACCTTCATATGGTATTATTAAACCATGAAATGAATGAATAATGGGCGGTTTCTCGCAGGGTTTTACGATTGCCTTTTCCATCATATTCGTATTCCGCCAGTACCACCCCGGCAAGGGGCGAGATGCGCAGAGATATCAAAAATATTCTTAGCCAATTTTTTGTTCATCATGTTTTTTCTAAATATTCTATTGATTCTGCTCACGGAAAAGAGCCGTCTTTTTTCAGAGACAACTCTTTTCCTGTACATGGATATATTTATTGATTATATAATATCTGGAATGCCATAAATTTAGTCTGTTTGCCCTTCGGAATTTAAACCACCCAAGCTTCCGGAATTACTTCCTGTACCAAATTGGAACCAGTTCAGGTTGAATAAGTATCCGCCTCCTCCCGTAAATTTCAGATATAAGTCATGCTTTCCGCTCACCCCACTAACATTGCACGTTGCAGCCGCCCAGGTCTGCCAACCCCCGGTCCCGGCAACCGGACAAGTCCCTATCAAAGTCCCGTTAAGACTATCCAGCCTGATCTCAATATTCCCTCCGCTGGTGGCACTGGCGACTCTGGCCTGAAAGCTTGCAGCACCGCTGCCGAAATCAATATTGCTATAAACTGCATAATCCCCGTTTTCGATATATCCGACATCCTCCCCACCTTCCGTACAGCTTTCGGTTTGAACTCCCGATTGGTTATTGTAACTCTCCGCTTCGATCTTAGTAAAGGCTGATATTGGGTCAGGAGTTGGCAGAACACCCCCAGAATCTAATGCGGCACCATCAAACGGAATGACGATAACCTTACTTCCATGACTGTCGTTGCCCAAATCTTGGTCTTTTGCAACGTCTATCGCCGCAAGTGTCATTGCAACCACATGTCCATTCTCCATATACACATTGGGTCGTTCTAATTTATTCCAATGATTGACCGTACCATTTGAATAGCGGATAAAATTCGCTGTCGGGTCATAGGCGTATCCCGATTCTAATTTCCAGTTGCTGATACCATCTTGGGAAGTGATGTGATACGCCTTACGTGTGTCCCACTTATTGACAATAATATGATAAAGACCACCACTATACCACATAACCGGATCTTCCATGTTGACTGTGGGACAACCGGGAATCTTCGCATAAATATTGGTTCCCTGAATGGTGTAAGGTCCAAGGACATTATCAGAAATACCAATTACCCCATCTCTTTCAATCAACCCATAACGTCCATCCGGACGAAGCATAATGTAAACATTGGACGCTGTATATTTGGATGAGTAAGCATTTGGAGCAATTGATACACTACCCAGCTTTGACCATTGCCCATCCAGGGAATTGGAGACAAAAATGTCCGCCGGCCGCCTTGTTTCACTCACGAGGATCGCATACCTCCCGTCTTTTAGTTGCAGAGGAACCACGTTATGACCTTTACCGCCCTGATCGTTGGGCCAGCACATACCCTTGTCCGTATAAGGTCCATACAGATTGGGGCTCGTCGCATGAACAGCCACAGAGCCAAACCACCCGTTGTGACCGGCCGATTGATTCCACCGGCTGGCAAACATATGATACGTGCCATCCGGCCCCTTGATAATTCCTCCATCCCAGTAAGCATACTTGGACATGGTCCTGTCTTCCAAACCGTTGGATTGATCACGAGGACCCACTGCCGCGGCGCCCCAACAGGACGACGATAGGGAATCGATTATCGGTGTCGTTTTAAAATAATCAATATACGATGAAGCAGCATGTACTACATTGAAAGATGCCAGTGATAAAACTAATCCAATAATAAATATTGATTTTTTTTCATAATCCACAATTACCTCCTTATTTGAATTTAACGGTATTGTTGTAAACAACTTTAGAGCGCACGTCTTTAAGGCAAACAAGGTAATTTCGTAATAGAAGGTACATTTTCATCAAGGCATAATCTGTTCATCAACACTCTCATCTTCCTTGAAATCTCCGGTGCTTACACTTCCACCGGTAAACTTGAACCAGTTAAGGTTGAATAAGTATCCGCTTCCTCCCGTAAATTTCAGGTATAAGTCATGTTTTCCGCTTACTCCGTTAACACTGCACATTGCATCAGCCCAAGTCTGCCAGCCTCCGGTTCCGGCAACCGGACAAGTCCCTGCTAAAGGACCGGTAAGACTATCCAGCCTGATCTCAATATTACCTCCGCTGGTGGAACTGGCGACTCTGGCCTTAAAGCTTTCTGCACCATTGCCGAAATCGATATTGTTGTAAACAGCATAATCCCCGTTTTCGATATATCCGGCATTCTCCCCTCCTTCGCTGCAGCTTTCGGTTTGGATTCCAGACTGGGTGTTGTAGCTTTCCGCTTCTATCTGTGAAAATGCCGATGTCTGGCCAGGAGTTATACCTGTGCCGGTGAACTTCCACCAGTTGAAGTTAAATAGAGAACCGCTTCCGCCGGTAAATTTAAAGTATAGGTCATGTACTCCTGTTGCACCGCTTACATTACAGGACTTAGTTATCCAGGTCTGCCAACCTCCGGTACTTGAAACAGCACAAGTCCCCACCAGTTTCCCTGTCTCGCTGTCAAGGCGGATTTCAATATTCCCGCCGTTAGTTGCCGAAGCTACTCTTGCATCAAAAGATGCCGCACCGGAACCAAAATCTACACCTTTTACTTTTATCCAGTCCCCGTTTTCGATATTACTTACATCCATTCCGCCTTCACTGCATTTTTCTGTCTCAACACCGGATTCCCAGCAAATTGTTTCAGCTTCAGTTTTGACATATGGGTCTAGATTACCAAGCTGGTCCGGACCATTTTTGGTAATTGGAATACTGGGAATTGTGCCATCTGCATTGTATTTGAATTGTTCCAAGCCAACAGAACGATGGTAGCTTCCGCCTCCCGGTAAAGTACCGGTATGGTAAAAGAGGTAGGAATTTCCCTTATAATCCATTACTCCCGGATGGTTTGTATAGCTGTTTTGCGAACCCATAATAGTTCCCTTGGAGGTCCATGGCCCGGTAGGACTGTTGCTGGTCGCATAGGAGATATTTTCGGATCCTCCGGTCATACCCGCGTATACCATGTAAAATAAATTATTACGCTTGTAGAACCACGGACCTTCGACATAACTTGCTGGTTTCGGAGATACTTGGACAATACCGCCTGAGTATGAAATCATATCTTGATTCAACTTCACATAATAGAGGTTACCGTTCCCCCAGTAGAGATACGCCTGTCCGTTGTCGTCAATGTATACGGTAGGGTCGATATCCTGCGCCCCGTTATTGGTGATTAAAGGTTTCCCGATAGGATCGGTGAACGGCCCGGTCGGGCTGTCTGATACCGCTACACCGATTACCCTTGCGCCCCCGGCGTTTTTCCGGGTCATCGGACCGTAGAAATAAAACTTCCCGTTCCTATTAATAACCTGGCCAGCCCATGCATCGCCTTGCGCCCAACTGAATGTTTTGTAAGACAACGGTGATCCATGATCCGTCCAGTTTTGCATGTCGGTGGATGAATAGCATCTCCAGTCATTCATGGTATAAAAATTATTGACGATGGTGTCCTCATCATGAGTGGTATACAAATAGCACGTCCCGTTATAGACCGTCGGGGCAGGATCCGCAGTATAATTCGTTTGTACGATTGGATTGTCTGCATAACACTCTGTTGAATGAAATAGGGAAATAGCCAACAGGGAAACTACAACTCTACATACTTTTTTCATAGATTTACCTCCAATCAATATGATAATTTCGTATCGACACGATCTCCGGCGGTTACACTTGCGCCGGTAAACTTGAACCAGTTCAGGTTGAATAAGTATTCACCCCCTCCTGTAAATTTCAGGTATATGTCATGTTTTCCGTTTACCCCGCTAACACTGCACGTTGCGTCAGCCCAAGTCTGCCAATTACCAGTTCCGGCGACTGCACAAGTCCCTACTAAAGGACCGGTAAGACTATCCAGCCTGATCTCAATATTACCTCCGCTGGTGGCGCTGGCTACTCTAGCCTGGAAGCCTGCCGCACCGCTGTCGAAATCGATATTGTTATAGATTGCATAATCCCCATTCTCGATATACCCAATATTCTGTCCGCCCTCGTTACAAGTTTCGGTTTGGATTCCCGACTGGTTGTCGTAACTCTCTGCTTCGATCTGTGTGAATGCCGATCTCGGGTCAGGAGTTGGAGTAGGGGTTGGGGTGCCATAATCCGTAAATCCTTTCGCGCACGCCATTTGTGAAAAATTCCACAGACTTGGTTTCCAAACAGTCCAATCGTGACCTCTTCCTGGAATTGATAATAGGTGCAAGGGATATTATTGCTCTTACAAAAATTAGCTATGCCGTCACTGTAAGATAAATTATCATTGGTACCAATGCAAAGAAACAATAGCTTCATCTGCTGACGGGTAGCTGCAGGATCTGGAAACAACTTGCTGGTCGGATAGGCAACAGGTCCGCCGCCTGAAAAACCTCCGACATAGGCGAATTTGTTCATATTTGTACACCCAATATTATATGATTGTGGACCACCATACGAGAGACCGGCAATTGCTCTGTGAAGGCGGTCAGTATAAACGGAATAGTGTGAATCGATGTATGGTATAAGGCTGTTGAGTATATCATCCGGAAGCTTACCATCAGATATTGACGATGTATTAGCATTTGGTGTTACAATGATAAACGGCTGAATATTGCCATCGGCAATAAGGTTGTCCATAATGACATTGGCTGCACCTCCGCCTGTAAACCAATCACCTTCACTCCCGCCGTAACCGTGCAATAAATACAGGACGCTGTATTTGTTGTTTGTTGAATATCCTGGTGGCAGGTAAATTCTCGCCTTCCTCTGGCTGTTTGTTGCTGATGATTGATAAGTAATACTGTTGATCTGTCCGTGTGGAATGTTGTTCCTGGCTTGGTCATATCCTGCCGGCGGCATGGTTGGGAGCGCTTCCGCCCCCATTGAGTTTACAGGCATTGCTAAAAGTACTGCAAGAGTGATAAAAGCCGATACTATTTTCCTGACAATTTCATTCATTAAGGGTTTTAGTCTCATTTTTTATTTCCCCTTTCTTTTATATTGCCGGTATCCCAAACGGGATACACGGCAACATGATTAGAGTACACTATCTTCCCCCGGTAAATTGGAACCAGTTTATATTGAATAAGTAACCGCTCCCACCGGTAAATTTCAAGTATACGTTATGCGTCCCGCTTGCTCCGCTGACACTGCAGGTTCTGGTAGCCCACGTCTGCCAGCCGCCAGTCCCAGTGATAGAACAAGTGCCTACTAAAGGACCAGTAAGACTGTCCAGCCTGATCTCAATATTCCCTCCACTGGTGCCGCTGGCCACTCTGGCCTGGAAGCTTGCCGCTCCGGCGCCGAAATTGATATTGTTGTATACGGCATAATCACCATTTTCAATATACCCAATGTTCTGTCCTCCTTCACTGCAGGTTTCCGATTGAATACCCGATTGGCTGCTGAAACTCTCCGCTTCAATCTGTGAAGACGATCCGCTTACCCGGAGCAGTGCCGACGATTCACCCATCTTCATGCCTTGTGAATTTACTACACACAACCTGTACGTACCGGCGGCGGCTGGGGCAGTAATCGTTGTCGCAGTTCCTTCCGCTTTCGTCATCGTAGATCCCTCGGCAAAACTGGTTGTTCCGGCCGGGGCAAACCATACCGTATTTGAAGAATTCCCGCTGCTCCTTATACTTATGCCAGTTCCGGCTGCAGCAGCACAACTTGCGGGGAACACATAATCCGGTGTTGAAAGCAGGTTTGACGGGATAATATCCCTGTATGCTTCCTGGATTCCCGAATTCAAACAGGTGGTGTACTGTGTCAAAGGCCATACGTTATCCGGTACGACAACCGGGGGATCAATTTTACTGTTTGGAGGATTAACGCCCATTTTACTTACGGTAGCATAGGTCCGCAGTATGGTTAAATCGTGTTTTTGTCCAAAATCCTCACAGTTGATGGTATACTTTACCCCCGGATCAATATCCAGTACGTTGTCATTTTCATTGATATAGGCAGTTCCTTCATCGTTATGCAAACCATAGGTCGGACCGGAGGTTGCAGGAGGAATTCCCCTGACATAGTTTTGGTTAATGTTCGTGCCCGGCATCTGTCCAATGGTATAGATGGCTCCGCTGTCATGAAGCCTGGTTAAGGTATTAATAATCCGGTTATTACTTACTGTGTTGTTTTTACAGGTAGTGGAGTCAGTGAAATTACACCATCCCCATCCTAAATGGATTCCATTGTATGCTGTTGATTGAACATGGTTATTCGTTATTTTGATGGTATCCACAAAGTAAGCCGTGATGGCGGCACATCCACCAAATCCGTGAGACGTGCTTATGTTGTACAACAAATTATTGTTGATGGTGTTATTCTTACAAACCCCTTCTACGCCGGGAGCATATTTTGCATGGTTTCCACCATCTCCGATATAAACATGCTGCGGATGCCCTACCGTGATGCCGCTGGATGTGATGTCCGTGATGTAGTTGCCGATAAGACTGGAATTTATAACATCGTTTACCATGGAAATTCCATCATTGCCGCTATGCTTCACTGTATTTCTTATAAAGTTGATGGAATCGCTGCTGCTTACGTTGACCATTCCCGGCAATGTATCAACAAGATCATACTTGGTGTTGTGCCAATTGTCGTTATAAAAAGCGATAAATGCCTGTGAAGCCTGACATGTGGATTTGCCGTGTGAGCCTGCAACATTCACTAGGCTGTAATCCGTATTTTCAAAAGTAATACCCTGGAAGGTGATATTCCTGACCCTGTTTGTAATTGATGTTCCTGCGATCTCGATCAGCTTCTCTACAACAGGAGCCTCTACATCGGCAGTGGTCATATTCTCACCTGGACGGATATAGTAATAAAGCGTTTTGGTCGTCTTGTCAAAATAAAATTGTCCAGGAGAATTTAAGAATTCGAAGGCATTATAAATCGTATGGGTACCGGAAGCACTAAAGGCTGCCCCCCACCCCGGAGTCTGTGCTATCGCCCCATAAGGCTGCTGTAAAAGAAGCACTCTATAACTGCCGGATGTAATGACATCCCTGGTACAAACTATATTCTCATTCCAGGTAGTACCGTTTACGACCTCAAGGTCATCTTTGTTGCTGGCAATTGCCGGTACATCCGATGTATTATACTGAACCCCGTCACTCTTACTGCCGCTTGTCCATGCCCAACCAGCCTGTCCTGCAGTTACGGAATAAGTCCCGTACCCTCCGCGGGCTGTTACGGTTTTGCTGGTCATCGAAGCCCTCTGGTCATTCACATAAAGGTTTCTCAATTTGGTCGAACGATTGAGCGCAGCCTTATAAATATTGCCGCTATGCTGAGTCCAACCTGTAACTTTTGTTGCACCGTTCAGGATAGGCGTTTCACCCGTGTATGCCTGGTAATAGATCCTGTATCCGTTTGTCCCTGAATCCTGTGGTCCGAAAGTAACGGTACTGGTGATGCTGTAGTTTCCGCCCCGCAAATAAATATAAATATCTCCGGTCATATTGCTGTTGATCATGCGTACAGCGTCGCGCGCCTTTTCCATTGTTTGGAAGGGTGCTGCAAGCGTTCCCGGGTTGCTGTCGCTTCCTGTCGGCGAAACATAATAGGTTGCCTGAGTCGCAGCGGATGCAGCTATCGGAAAGACAGTAAAAGTGAATATGCTGCATAATACAGTTATCAAAGAGAGAATTAATGAAACACTTCTTTTGGAAGCCTTCTTTTTTAACATACCCGTTTCCTCCTGGTTTTTTAATATCTTTATAGTATATGAGGTAACTTCGAAATTGTACCTGACAAGTACTTTTTAAAGATAGTAAAATCATAGGTTTTACATGCCAACTCACCAGCCAAGGGCTTGAATCATTTTTTCAGCATATCGCTTGCCCAGGGTAACTGATGAATCATGACTAAAATGAAGACGGTATTGTGTATCGCCAGGGTCTACTACCAGACCACTTGCAGAGACTACATAGCAATTCGAAATCAGGGAAGGCAGTTGGTTTACCAACGTATTGTGACCTGCACAAGGACCGCTGTAAAGCAGTTCGCCGGCGAGGAAAGGAACATTCCCCAGGTTCAGATCTTTTCTAAGGTCATCCACCAGTGTTTTTACCTTGCCAGGCCAACTCGGGTCGCCGCTGTTGGATTCGCCCTGGTGGAAAATGATGCCTTCAATGACGCCTCCATTTTGCTGTGCAATTTTTGCACGGTTGATGATCCAATTATATTTGGTGCCTCCTGACTTCATAAATGTCTCGATCTTTTCACCGCTGATCGCGCAGGGTATCAGTCCGATGGTATCACCCGCCGGGACTTTCTGAATCATGGTCTTGCCAAACCAGTCTCCAGGGCCGATAGCATTAAGCCAGGAAGCATGAAGAGGTGGAGATGCCACATCCCACTTATTGGTTACCCGTCCGAGTGCAGCATTATTATCATACCCCAATACCAACACGCGGGGGTCTTCCACTTTATCAGAAGCTTGCGCCAACGCATAACCTGCCATATTGGATTGACCTAATAACAGAAAACAGTGGAATTTGCCAGTATTTGATGTTGGAGTTGTTGTCGGTACGGGTGTCTGTGCAGGCGTAAGGGTGAGACTTTGTCCGTTTACAACCCCTAGGATCTCCATGCTGTATGGCGCCGTAAATTTAAACCAGTTAAGGTTGAATAGGTATCCGCTTCCGCCTGTAAATTTCAGATAAACGTCATGTTTTCCGCTTGCCCCGCTGACATTGCACGTTACATCGGCCCAAGTCTGCCAACCACCGGTTCCTGCAACCGGACAAGTCCCGATTAAAGTGCCGTTAATACTATCCAGCCTGATCTCAATATTACCACCACTGGTGGCGCTGGCTACTCTGGCCTGGAAGCCTGCCGCACCGGTGCCGAAATCGATATTGCTGTAAACAGCATAATCCCCATTCTCGATATACCCGAGATTCTCCCCACCTTCGGTACAGGTTTCGGTTTGGACTCCCTGCTGGTTTTCGAAACTTTCCGCTTCAATCTGTGTAAAGGCCGATCTCGGGTCAGGGGTTGGTGTTGGCGTGGTCTGATCCGTAAATCCTGCTGCGCACGCCATCTGGGCAAAATTCCACAGACTTGGCTTCCACACGCTCCAATCATGGCCGTTACCTTGGAGAAGCCATTCCGTGTAGCGAATATTATTGGACTTGCAATAATCTCTTACCCTATTGTTATTAGATATAAGTCCATCTGCGGTTCCGCAGGAGAGAAACAGCAGTTTTGAATTCGCCTTAACCTTAGTCCCGCCGTCAGGAAACAGCTGGTTAACCTGTTTGGTGATGGGCGAGGAGGAAAAGCCACCGATATAGGGGAACTTATCCACATTCGGCAACCCGATATTCAGCGATTGGGCGCCACCCTGTGAAAGGCCGGCAATCGCCCGGTGTTGGGCATCAGTATAAACGGAATAGTGTGATTCGATATAGGGTACAAGAGAATTGATCAAATCTTTCGTGAAATTCTCCCAACCATCCCTTACTCCCGCTCCCGTCGCATTTCCGTTTGGTAATACAAGGATAAAGGGTTCAATTTTACCGGCAGCAATGAGATTGTCAAGGATGACATTCGGTGCGCCGCTGTTGTACCACTCGTCTTCATTCCCGCCAATGCCATGCAATAAATACATGACGCTGTATTTGTTGCTCGTTGAATATCCTGGAGGCAGGTAAATTCTCGCCCTCCGCTGGCTGTTTGTCGCCGTGGACTGATAAGTAATATAGCTGACCTGACCGTGTGGAATGTTGGCCTTAACTTGGTCATAGCCTGACGGTGGAGAGGTTGGGAGCGTTTCCGCCGCAACTGAACATACAGGTATTGCGAAAAGCACTGCAAGAAGTACAGCGAGTATGGAAAATGTTCGTCTAAATTTCCTGCTTATTTCTTTCATTAAGGTTTTTGATTCCATTTTTATTTCTCCTTTCTTTTTTGTAATTACAGAAAACCTACCTTTAGATTAAATTCATCGTTACGTCACCATTTTAACCTCCTTCATTTTTAGTAAGCACACTGCACTCGTATTGCTTATCTTTAAGTTTTCACACACCCCTTTCACTACCTTATTGTGTATTATAAAATAAACTTATCTTTAAACCGCCGATATCCCGAAGAGGGAGATGCACGGCTTTTTTTTGCTCTACATCATGATGTTAACTCATATTTACCCAATATTTATTTACATGTAAGAAATGCGACACAGCACGCCATTTTTCACTACTATTCACCCCATTGTCTATATGCTATATGTCCCAAAACAGTAAAAGGCGGGTGCCAAAGCGCCCGCCAGTGGAATAATTAAGTTATAACAAAATCTGATGATAGATGCTTTTATTCAGAAAAGCTACATTTATAAAAGAACAAAGAAGAGGAGCGTTGCCAATGACAAAAACCAGTCATTTTGCAACAGCTCCCTTTCCCTCCACATAAGTTTAAGTATACAGTGTAATTGGGCCCTCAATTCCGAAAGGCTCAATTACCAGGTATTGAGACAAACCGTCCCTGATCTGGGTTCCCAGCGTATTGGTCACTTCTACCCTCAGTAGGTGCTGCCCCTGTTCCACCAATCCAGTTAAATCAAATACATAGGGCGGGCACAATTTCACCCCAGCAGATTTGTTATTTACAAACACTTCTGCAATTTCATAAACAGTCCCTAAATCCAGAAACACATCACCAGACGCTTCCTCAACGGTAAAAACCGTCTCATACGATACTGTCCCGCATTTATCCTCATATCCATCAAGCGTATTTACAGTAACCGCTTCTCTAACCGGCAGCGTCTCTTTAAAATCCGGATAAGAGAAGCTGTCTGCAAAAGAAACCTTCCACTCCACCATCAACTTCTGCGATTTTCCATGGCACGCCGGTTTTACTCTTTCTTTCGCATCTGCAATAGGATCTTCCGAAAAAATCCAGACACAGGATTCATAAGGAGCCAGTTTAAGCCGATAACCGGATTCTTCCTTCTCCAATTGATACAGCGTATTGGAAAATGCATCATAGGAATATGCGTAAGCAGCATCCGGGATTTCTATGGTTGTATCAACAGTTCTTGACAAATGTTCATTAAAAAACATCCAATTCTCTGTCCCCTGCTCATAATGATAATAGACCAATTCACGATAAGGGGATCTAAGCCTTATCTCTGCCAGATCCCTGCACAGATCTGCCAAATCACTGACAGCTCCTGTCAGGCAGACTTGCTTCAGCGTAAGCCATTCTTCCTCTGACAGTTCCCCTCCAAGCGTTCTTGCCGGATAGTCCTGAAGAAATATTACCCGCAATCCTGACTGGGCATATTCCATTGCTTTCCTCACTACGCTTACAGGGATCGCCTCACCATAAGGGATAATTAAAGTCTTAAAATACTCCTTATGAATCCTCAGCATATTATCTTCCACCACAGCATCTAAAAGATAATCCCCGGATACAATATCACAGTCAATCTGATGTTCCAACAGTTCCCGCACCGGTTTTTCCACCGGCATATAGTTCCCTGCCCATTCCTGCTCTGCCGGATATAAAACTGCGGCAGGTGCTTTATGAACTCCATTTTGAAACAGGTTCATAAGACGGTTTGCATAATTACTATAGACATTGAAATACCGGAATTGAGGATTATGTCCCTGGGAATAAAAATGAGGCGGACAGTCCCAATCCGGAAATTCCCTGGGACTAAATGCATGGGGAACCAGATAATTAATCCCCCTCACAACCAGATGATCGGTAATCCATTTCATCAGCTTCAGTCCCTCATTCCAGCCATAAGCACCGAATGCCTCACACATAGCCCGGCCATTTTTTACCGGATCCAGATGTGCAGCGGAAGCCCCCAGCTTTGCAAGGGCAAAATGATAAAACTCCCCGTCACAACCGCCTGTGGAAAAAGAATCATGATGATACGGCATTCCCGGAACAATCTGGGTTCCGATCACATCGATTCCTGAAAAATCCTGTTCTGTCTGCCCTCGGAAGTAATGACCGGTTCCGTATCCCAGTCTGGCATGGGCACCGTTGTCTTCAATATTGTGTCCCAGGTAGCTGATACCTCTATCATGACACCATGCTGCCAGCACACCTGTGAAGTTTTCATGATATAATCTTGTAATAAGATTCATGTACTGATAGCGGATTTCCCCTTCCATTTCCTCTCCCTGCACCCAGAGTAAAGGAAGAAACTTCATTTCAAAAGGAAGCTCATTTTCAAGTCCAAGCCTCCATGGAAGAACCATATCCTGTCCTATGCCGGCCATAAATCCCTTTCTATTTCCGAATCTTGGCTCATCAGAAAAAAATCCTGTAATTGTTTTACCAAAATCCTCTTTATATTTTTCATAATGAGGTTCATAAACTGTTTTGATCAGAACTTCAGTGGCTGCCGCAGACAGCGGATTCAAGTAATCAGCTGTCGATACCTCTCCCCCGTTTCTGGTATAATATACTGTAAATATGCGATAAGCACCTTCTGGAATATCAATGATTATAATACCGTCCTTGTACGCATTCGTTATATCCTTCAGCGTATCAATCATAATCTCTTCTTTGCCAGTATTCCGGTCACTCACACGTTTTGCCATGTAAACTCCAATTACATGATTGATATCTTCACTGACACCATCCCATGGCCGTCCTGCAAGATAACTGATGTTAATTCTGGCTCCTTTCACAGGTCCTGCTGCATCAAAGCGGCGCATGTAAAGATACCATTTTCTATGTTCCGGATAATTTTCTTTTATGGCGCCATTGGCATATCCTGTGGGGAAATGGGAATCATCAAGAATCCACACTTTCATATCCCGTTTTCTTGCTTCATCCAATATAATATCTAAATCAGTCCACCATTTTTCACCCAGGAAATCCGGATGAGGCCTGGCTTCGATACACACCGCTTTCATTCCGCTTTCCTGTATCTTTTCCATATATTGACGGAGCACAGCCTCTGTTTCCCCGTGCTGCCAGAAGAATGGATAAAAACTGTTTTCCACCTTCCCATTTAAAATATCGTTTATTTTGCTGTACATGATCATTTACTCCGATCCGTCTTATTTGTATTCTCTCCAGCCAGTATAAATGCCAGGACTGCTGATATTACAAAAGATATGGCTGCACATAAGGCAAAACCATAAAAGCTGATATCCAGACCTTTTGGATTAATCATTGCCGGAAAACGAAAGATTCCATCCCCAATGAATGAATACATTCTGCCTCCAAGTCCTGCCATAATTCCGCCTCCAACGCCTCCTCCCACAAAAGCTGCAATAAATAATTTAAAATTGGGTAGAGCAATGGAATAAATGGTGGGTTCTGTGATACCAAATAAGCAGGATACCAGATTTCCAAACCCCAGGGATTTCTTCTCCTTATCCTTTGTCCTTAACGCATATCCCAGTGATACGCCGGCCAGTGCCCAGACAGTAAGTCCTAATACTGCATTGACGGGATCACTTCCCAAGGTAAATAAATTGTTCATCAATACCGGTATAAAAGCAGAATGTAATCCCAAAAGAACAATAAGCTGCCAGAATGCGCCGAACAGTACGCCCCCCAGAACCGGAACATGATTAAATATGAACATCACTCCGGCACTCAGGACATTGGATACATAGGTCATAACAGGTCCGATTACCAGATAGGACAGCGGCACAGTAACCATAAGAACGATTGTCGGTACAAAAAACAGCTGTACCATCTGGGGAATGATTCTCTTTGCTCCCTTCTCGATTTTAGAGGCAACCCAGGATGCCGCCACAACAGGAAGTAAGCTGCCGCTATAATTAATCAGAGTAACCGGTATCTTTAAGAAGGTCAGCACTGTGCCCGCTGTCTGGGCTGCAATGATATCCGGATAAATCAGAGAAGCGCCGATGATTGCAGTGACAAACTGATTGCAGCCAAATACCTTTCCTGCATTAAAGCCTACAACGACTGGCAGAAAATACATGATAGAATTGGCAGCTGCGTATAAAATCAGATATGTTCCGTCTGTGGCCTCAAGCACTTTAGCAGTTGTCAGGACTGCAAGCAGACCTTTAATCATACCGGAAGCAACCATAACTCCGATCATGGGCATAATACAACCACTGATAATTTTAAAAATCCGGTCAAACACATTACCTTCCTTTAAAAGCTTCATATCAGTTTTTTCTTCGCCCTCCAAGATCCCTGCCTCTTTTTTTACATCTGCAATCACTGCATTAACATAAGTGCCAATAATAATCTGATACTGTCCTCCCTGCCGGACTACCCCTTTTACATCCTTAACTGCTTTTATCTCATCTGTTTTTGCAGCATTCTCATCCTTTAAGACAAAACGCAGCCGGGTCATGCAATTGGTGACACTGATTATATTATCCCTGCCGCCAATCAGTCTGACAAGATCTGATGCCAACTGAGTATAGCTGTTTTTTCCCATATTCATCTTCTCCTTCTTTCTCTAAAATAGTGTCTGGGTACTTTGTATTTTTATACTACCATACGTGAATGCTTATAATAATAACGAAACCACTTTTGCTTATTGACCAAACTAACGATGGAGCATATACTTGTCCTGTACACTGATTTATCACCCTGTCACCCTTTAAGGAGAATCATATGGATTTAAACAGCCTTGATCTGACACTTCGAAGCCTGAGCTCAAGTGAGGAAAAATATAAGAACGGATACATTCCGGACTTTTGGGATCACATGCCGAAAATCAAGATTGGTGGAGAAAACGTCAACTGCATCTACTTTGAAGAAAAAAACAATAGATTAGGAAAACAGGGCGTTTTATCCGGATGGCAATCCACTTCTCTGGATATCAGCATTAAAAAAAATTCCCGGTTTATTCCGGTACCAGTTCACGTTCACGATTATGTTGAGATTAACTACGTCTATTCCGGCATTTGCCCTCAGACTATCAAAAACACGGATATCACCTTAAAGAAGGGGCAGGTACTGATTATTGAACCCAATGTTCCCCACTCCATAAAAGAGACAGGCGAGGATGATATTATGATTAGTTTCATGGTATCCAAAAAATATCTGCGGGAAAATCTTCTGGATCATTTCTCCACAGACAGTATCTTATCTCACTTTTTTATCAATGTCATGAACGAAAAAAGCCATGAAAACAAATACTTGTTGTTTCAATCGGAAAACAGCAGAAGAACGCAGTTATTTACCCAGGAACTTTTATGTGAATGCTTTGACCCTTCTGTCAATTCCACCGATTTTATAAAAAATCTGTTCAGTTTGATTATAGCTGAGCTGATTAATGTATATAAAAACCAGCTGGTTCAGGAAGAAAGTGAATCTGATACGCCTTCTATCCTTAGTATCATCCGGTTTATTGAAATTAATTTTAAAAGCTGTTCGCTAAATTCAGTTGCCGCATTTTTCCATTTAAGCCCCAACTATCTCACCTTTCTTATTAAGAAACATACCGGTATGACCTACAAACAGCTGGTACAGTCACAGAAATTAAAATACGCTGCTAAATTTTTGAGAAATACAAATATGTCAGTTACGGAAATTGCAAATGAAGCCGGTTATGAGAATATCAGCTTTTTTTATCAGAAATTTCAGGAGCACTACGGCTGCAGCCCGAAAGAATATCGAATGAATAAAACCAACAGTATCATAAAATAAGATCACCTGCAAACAGAGGCTTCCCCATTAATACAGGAAACCTCTGTTTGCAGATGATCTTTCTTCGTTCTTCTTTACTTATATACAGCCGTAAAATCCACCAGCTCCACATCATGATTTCTCAGCCACTGTTTCACAGCAGGATCACAGGCTGTCTCCGTTTCATTCTGTTACCTCCTGTTTCAATCCATTATACCAAAAAGAATGCATCGCAGCATGAATTTTTAAGCACGAAAAAAGGAATGGAATAAAATAAATGGTGTGTTCGTTATTTTACTCCATTCCGTTCTTTATACAAGCCGGTATAAATCTTTTTCTTCTTTATCCATACGCTGCTCGATGGACTGTATGATTCCTTTTGATTCATTTATAAAATGTTCTCTGTCAGAGAGAATTTTTATCTTTGTATTAAAGCTGTTTTTAAATTCAGTAAAATCTGCCAGAAGGTTTCCCATCTCATTTTGATACTCATGAGCTTTTCTAACCAGATTTTCATCATTTCCTTTAAAAAAGGAGGGGTATAAATATTGATCTTCGGAAGTCAGATGAATATTTAACTTTCCGGCAAGGCCGCTGACATGAAATGCCAGCTCTGCCGCATTCTGTTCCAGATCCTGCTTTGCAAGAAGCTTTTTCAGCTCCGACAGTTCTTCTCTGATTCTGTCATGCTGCTCTAAATAATGCTTCAATTCCATTGTTAACATTCACCTCTTTTGTATAATTCAAACCGGTTAAAAATTATACCAGTTTGCTGCGAAGCCAGTTCTCGTAGTGTTCCTGTATTCCGTCTTCTCTCGCCTGATTTTCAAAGCTTTCTGTCTCTGTATCCACATCATTCATCTTATCTGCAGGAAGAGCCCGGGCAGCAAAGGCATAGGCAGCCTGATCTTCTTTTTCTATATGACGCTGTAACAAGGCACCATACCCCACAGCATTGGAAATGATATCCAGCTTATGGTCTGTGATGGGATTTTTTTCATATTCTTCAATTGCTGCTTCCAGCTGGGTAAGATGCAGTCTTCCCAGATCGTGTTCAACCAGCATTCCGTTACGGATCAGCTTATCGGCAACAGGGCCCATATTTTCCATCATAATCCGGAATAAGATTTTCTCTTCCTTGCCATGATGATGCTTGTCCGCATAATTTCTGCCGAAGTCGATACATTCTCTAAGAAGAGCTCCGTCGACTTCTTTGCCTTCCACGATACCGGCACAGATCTTTCTTAAAAAACCGTTGAAAGCCAGAATATTTTCATGTTCCTTCATTAAAATATCGATTCCATTCATTGGCGGCTCCTTAATTCATACTCCTGATTTCCTGTATGATAAAATTGTACATCTGAACCTTCAAACATTCCCTCAATCAGGGCTTCTCTCAGGTCATAGTAGTGGTTCACATCGCCGTGGATCATATCCCAGTAGGGTCCATGAATTTCCACAGCCTGACGATAAGCGAAAAGATTCGGTTCTTCCTTCACCAGCTGATTGACTCTGTCACAGGGCATTCCGTTTAACAAAGTATTTTCCAGATGCTCATAAGCCTGTTTTACAGATATGGTTCCTTCTGCACTGCGGTTCTTGCCAAATTCCTTCACTGCCTGTTTTATTTCATCAAGACGTGCCGGGTCTCCTTCCAGAAGAGTGGTGACTGCATAAGCAAGACGGTTTTCCACCAGGCTCACACGCTCCTGAAGCCATCCGTGAATGTTATCCGTATTGATGTTATCCTCTAAATTGCCTGTTTCCAGAGTACCGTATCTGGAAGCCATCTTCTCTCTTAATCCGTCTGCCCAGCCCTTTTCCTCTGCGAAAGCAACTATCGCATCTGTCATCCCATCCTGAAGCAGGATTTTATTATATAACCAGGTGTGAATCGGTCCTAAAAATGCACTCATCTCATTCCTCTTTTCTCTATTTGTTTAATTGCTCCAGCACTTCGTCCGCATCAAGTCCGTGAACCATGCAGGCATCCTCTAAGGATTCCATCTGTGAGGATGGGCAGCCAAGGCAGTGCATTCCACATCCCATTAAAATCTCTGCTGCTTCCGGTTTGCTTCTTAAAATTTCACCAATATACATTTCTTTCGTTATCATCATTTCTTCCTCCTGTTAATTGAATGTTGTTAATTCCTTAGTTATTTTCTTTAAATCTTGCTCTGGCATGGGAATAAGAGAAATAGGATAGTTCTCTTCCAGTATTGCCAGTAATTTGCGTGTGGTTAACTCCTCCATGGATTTATAATCCGGTATTATAAGAAAGTGACTATTCTGGCTGGCACACTGTGCTGCGCTTTCACTCATTTCAGCCGTTTCTGCCACCACCGGAAGAAGGTCTTCCATGGTTAAGTCATAGCTTATGATAGACAAAGCTTTGTAAAAGAATTCATTTATTTTTTCATTTTCATATCCCTTTGCCATGTCAGGAAAAGCATAAACTGCGATTCCTTTGATGCCGGATAAAATCAGGGACTTAAAAAAACGAATCTCTTCCTCGCTGGTCCGGATATTTTTTATGTCATAATCAGAGGTGTTGCCGCAGACACTTTTACAGACTGAACAGCCTGGAGCGATCCTGTCTTTTTCCCTTCTGACCTTTAAAAGCATATCTGACAGGGCCTGATCATCAAAACCTGCGTCGGTGATTGTTGTTATTAAACCTTCCATCAGAAGTCTGGTTACGGCCGCCTGGCGGATATTCATCTTACACGCTTTTGCCAGGCCGATGAGCGCTCCAGTCAGCTCATCACAAAAACCGGACATTTGATTTTCCATCTTTTTGTACAGCCTTTCTTTAGAATATTACCACCAGAGACATCTTAAAGCATTCCTGCCCGTATACAGCATGAGGCTTTTTGGCCGGCATTACCAGGGTTTCCCCCTCGTTTAAAATAAACTCAGTTCCGTCTACGGTAAATTTCCCTGTTCCTTCCAGAACTGTGACCATGGCATCACCATTGGATTCATGGGTGCTGATCTCTTCTCCCTTATCAAAGGCAAACAGGGTAACGCTGACTGACTGATTCTGCACCAGAGTTTTGCTTACAATCTGGCCCTTTTGAATCTCAACTAAATCTGCTAACTGAAGGATTTCTTCCTGAGCTATATTTTTTAAGAGTTTCTCTGACATTTGTCTCCCTCCTTATTTTGTTCTTGTCTTTCTATGGCGATTATAATATAATATTATCATCATTTCTGTTGTTTTAACAACATTTCAAAAAAAATATTAAAAAATGGGACTTATTTACACAAAAAAATGGGAATCACACTTAGGAGGCACAATCATATGGAAGAATTTCTGCCTGTTTTAAAAAAATCAAGCTTGTTTTCAGGCGTCTCGCCTGATGAAATCAGAAGCATGTTAAAATGCCTGTCTGCACGAATGAAGCATTATAAAAAAGATGAATTTATTATAAGAAGCGGAGATTACATTCATTCCGTGGGAATGGTCCTTTCCGGAACCGCGCTGATTATACAGGAGGATTTCTGGGGAAAGCGCAGCATTATTTCGGAAGTTATGCCAGGAACGCTGTTTGCAGAAACCTATGCCTGCATCTCCTCTGTTCCCATTGAAATGAGCGTAGTTGCTGATTCTGACTGTGAAATTATGTTTTTGGATTTTAATAAGATTTTAACTGTATGCACCTCAGCCTGCGGCTTTCACACCCGGCTGATCCAGAATTTCCTGTCGGCGATTGCCGGAAGGAATCTGGTCCTGACTAAAAAGATGCAGCACATGTCAAAAAAGACGATCAGGGAAAAATTGCTCTCCTACCTCTCAGCAGAGTCTTTAAAGAGCAATTCTTCCACATTTGATATTCCATTTAACAGACAGCAGCTGGCTGATTATCTTTCCGTAGACCGGAGTGCGCTGTCCAATGAACTGAGTAAGTTACAGGCAGAAGAAATTCTCAATTTTAATAAAAACCGGTTTACTCTGAAAGAGCAGGGACCGGAAGGATATTTGTAAATTATCAATCTGACTTTGGAATCGAGACTGTAAAGCAGCTTCCCGATTCCTCTTTGCTTTCTGC
Source organism: Lacrimispora sp. 38-1 (assembly GCF_049890855.1). NCBI lineage: Bacteria > Bacillati > Bacillota > Clostridia > Lachnospirales > Lachnospiraceae > Lacrimispora > Lacrimispora sp. 38-1. The sequence continues at coordinate 43,781 of NZ_JBANEW010000019.1, forward strand.
CTCTACGGTACCCCCATGGGCTTCCACAATGGATTTTACGATGGTAAGGCCGATTCCGGCGCCTCCTGTTTTCCGGTTTCTGGATTTATCTGTACGGTAAAAACGTTCGAATATAAGAGGAAGCTCTTCTTCTTTAATTCCTATTCCTGTATCCGCTATTGTTACAACTCCATGTTCCTTTGTTTCATATACTTCAATCCGGATACTTCCGCCCTCCGGCGTATATTTGACAGCATTGGAAAGCAGGTTGGAAAATACCTGTCCCATTCGGTTTTTGTCCCCATTCACAAAAACCGGTTCTCCTTTTATGGCAAGAGCCAGTTTCTTCTTATTGATTTCTCCTGTCATATTCTCCGCTGCCGTCCGGACTGCTGAAAATAAATCCATGGAACCTTTGTTGATACGAAAACCATCCCCTTCAATCTTTGCCAGCTGCTCCAAATCAGCTACCAGAGTACCCAGGCGTTTTACTTCTTCAAGACAGCTTTTTAAACGTTCTGGTGTCGCCTCCCACAGTCCCTCTGTCATTGCTTCCAGATGAGTTCCAAGGGCTGTTAAGGGAGTCCGCAGTTCATGGGCAACATCAGCGGTCAGCCGCTTGCGCAGGTGTTCCTGCTCACTGAGATCGTCGGACAAATGGTTGATCGCTATGCCCAGATCTTCAAGCTCTTTAATCCTGGTGCCTGGTTCAAATTTAAGATCATAGTTGCCCGTTGAGATCTGCTTGGCAATATAGGCAGTTTTCGTAACCGGACGGGAAATTCTGCTTCCTAAGAGACAGCCAACCACGATGGCGCAGATACCCGATAAAACTCCGATGACAAGCAGTACGATGTTCATCACCCGGATAAAATTAAAATCGGTTTCGTTCATGAAAAACGGGCCGTAATATTTAATGGAGACAGAACCCGTCTTTTTTCCGTTTTGTGTCAGCTCATAGGTATGATCCACAAAACCGCCTTTTGCACCCCGTTCCTTCATGCGTGCGGAGATTTCGTCCATAATCTGGCCGCAAAGTCTCATATCGTGATTCTCTGCATCCCAGACCATGTTCCCGTCTGCATCGTATAGCTTTACGATATATCCGTCATATAGGGAATTCATGCCGATTGCATGAACGTAATCCAGCCTCCAGCTTCTCTTAAACCCATCATACTGACTTCCCAGTTCATCTGCGATATTATCCCGCCGCTCCTGACCTGTTTTGATAATGTATTTTTCAAATTCCCGGTTAATGAGCAGGTTAGAAGCAAGTCCGATTAATGCAATGGTAATGAGCAGAGTCAGAAGTATGGTCATGGAAAGCTGTTTTCTTAAGGTCTTCATATTCATCAGCCTCCGAACTTATAGCCCAGCCCGGGAATCGTTAAGACATAGGCTGGGTTTTTGGGATCATCCTCTATTTTTTTTCTGATATTTTTAATATGGCTGTCAATGGCTCTGTCGTAACCGGCAAAGTCTCTGCCCAGTGCAGTATCAATCAGCTCCTCTCTGGTAAATACCTTGCCGGGATATTTAATCAGCGCGGATAATATTTTCAGTTCGCTTGGTGTAAGTGTGAGGCTAAATCCTTTTTTTCTCACCTCATTTTTCTCAAAATCCACCACCAGATCTCCGTCTCTCCAGGAGTTTCGCTTCACAAGCGGCACCAGATCACTTTCCGTACGCCTTAGTACTGCTTCCACTCTGGCATACAGCTCCTTTAAACCAAAGGGTTTCATGATATAATCGTCTGCCCCCAGTCCAAGTCCGCTTACCACATCCTCTTCCTCCACTCTGGCCGTGAGCATAATCACAGGTATACGGGATTTTTTGCGGATGGCTGTGCAGATCTCTTCTCCCGAGATATCAGGCAGCATTAAATCCAGTATGACAAGTGAGATATTTTCCGTATCAAATATTTCCAATGCCTTTTTTCCATTTTCAGCGGAGAATGTTTTAAATCCTTTACTTTCCAAGAGCATGCATACCACTTCAAGAATCTTCGGCTCATCATCTACTACCAGCACATGCCTGCAGTTATTGTGCATTCTTTCACCTCAATTTCATGGGACTTTCCTGTAAGAAAAGAGGGAACCGGTCAATTCCCGGTTCCCGTCTTTCATTATTCTACTACATCATAACCCTGATCTTCAATCTCAGCTTTAATTTTTTCCACAGACGCTTCATCAGGATTGTGGTCAACAGTCACGGTTTTTGCGGATAAATCAACCGCTACTCCTGATACGCCGGACAGCGCTCCGACTGCTCCGGTAATTGCCTTTACACAATGCTCACATGCCATTCCATCCACGTTTATTACTGTCTTTGCCATTTCAATTTCCTCCATCATTCTAATTATTTTATATCAAAAGGCTTTAAAAACTTATTGACCTGCATTTTCTTTCCGTGTTCCATTACGGTAACGGGAGCGTAGATCCAGCCTTCCACCTTCTCAGGGTCCACACCAGCGGCTATTAACGGCTCCGGCTCCAGGACGAATACAATGTCCTTATCCTGTGTTTTTCCGGTTGATGCACTGGTTTCTAAATCTTTTGCCCATTCAAACATGTTTCCGCCGCCAAGCTTTACTCCAAAATGGTCCATAACTCCATGATAATTAATCAGGCTGCGATCGTTTTTTACGAGACCTTCATATGCTGACAGGGCAGATTCTTGCGTATCCGCTGAACCGCCTTCTTTCAGCTTCACTCCCACAGTTATGAGATCATCGCTTACGTCGTAATCTGCCGGAAGCTTTCCTGTATCAAGACCGGCTGCGATAAATGGAGCTGCATCTGCCTGAAGCTTCACATCATAACGGGAATTTTCGTCGTTTCCGCTGCTCCAGGTAAAGCGGACACTGCCGTCAGGAGCGGTTAATGTAAAGCCTTTGCCTTCCTCATCTTTCCTTACCTGATCCGGAATTGCGTTTATTACCATTTCATAGGACTGTACAGACTTTTTACCAATTACATCAATGCTGCCTCCGGCACTTTCCACTGCCAGAAATACGATTCCTGCAACCACCAGCACACCTGCGGCTATTGCTGTCATTACTTTCTTATTTTTTAACATGTATTTGTCACCTCTTTCCTGTCTCAGCCTTAAACCGCTTTAACCGCAGCGCGTTGGTGAGTACGGATACAGAGCTTAAGCTCATGGCTGCTGCTGCAAAAATGGGGTTTAACAGGGGGCCGTTAAATAACAGATGTAAAATTCCTGCTGCAATTGGAATTCCGATTACATTATAACCAAATGCCCAGAACAGGTTCTGCTTAATATTGCGGATGGTGTGTTTGCTTAAATTAATCGCTGTAGGCACATCCATCAGATCGGAACGCATAAGAACAATATCTGCAGATTCCATGGCTACATCGGTACCGGAACCGATGGCAATTCCAATATCAGCCTGTGCAAGCGCAGGTGCATCGTTGATTCCATCTCCTACCATGGCCACCTTCCGGTTGTCTGACTGAAGCTTTTTCACCTCATTGGATTTATCCTGCGGGAGAACCTCAGCCAGAACACGGTCAATACCCACCTGTTTAGCAATGGCAGATGCTGTCTTTTTATTATCACCGGTGATCATCGCAACTTCAATTCCCATCTTATGAAGCCGTTCAATGGCTGCACGGCTGGATTCCTTCACCACATCAGCAACCGCTACAATTCCTGCCAGTTCTCCGTTTATTGCAACATACATGGGGGTCTTGCCCTCTTCCGCCAGCTTGTCTGAAATTTCCTCCATGCCTGAAAGGGAAATGTTCTGTTCATCCATAAGCTTTCTGTTTCCTGCAAGTATTTCTTCTCCTTCCAGCCGGGCTTTAATCCCCCGGCCGGTCAGCGAATCAAACTGCTCCGCTTCCAAAAGGGAGAGTCCTGATTCCTTTGCTCCAAGAACTATCGCCTGACCCAGTGGATGCTCGGAACCTCTCTCAGCCGATGCTGTAAGCTGCAAGAGACGGTCTTTTGAAATATTTCCTGCCGGAAGTACGTCTGTCACTTTTGGTTTTCCTTCCGTAATCGTTCCTGTTTTATCAAATACGATGGTATTTATTTTATGCGCGGTTTCCAAAGCTTCTCCGCCCTTAATTAAGATTCCGTTTTCCGCTCCTTTTCCTGTACCTACCATAATTGCAGTCGGTGTAGCAAGCCCCAGAGCACAGGGACAGGCGATAACAAGTACCGAAATAAAGATGGTAAGTGCAAATTTTAAATCTCCGCCTGTACCGATGTACCAGCCGATTCCGGCGAGAAGGGCAATCACACAGACCACCGGCACAAAGTATCCGGAGACGATGTCCGCCATCTGCGCAATAGGAGCTTTTGATCCCTGTGCATCCTCTACCAGCTTAATGATCTGGGCAAGAGCCGTATCACTTCCTATTTTTTCAGCTTTAAACTGGATTACACCGGTAGTATTGATAGATGCCGCATAAACCGGATCTCCTTCCTTTTTGTCCACCGGCATACTTTCACCGGTGAGCATGGATTCATCAATGGCAGTGTGTCCGCCTGTAACAGTTCCATCTACGGGAATCTTATCGCCTGGCTTTACCAGAATCACATCACCGATTACCACTTCATCAATGGGAATTTCCTTTTCCTGTCCGTTTTCTAAAATTACCGCCGTTTTAGGAGCCAGACCCATAAGCTTTTTAATGGCCTCACTGGTTCTTCCTTTGGATACGGCCTCTAAGGACTTGCCCAGAAGAATCAAGGTAATAATCACACCTGCCGATTCGTAATAAAGGGAATCTACTGCCATAAAATGTCCGGCTGCGATCTGAAATGTATTATAAATGCTGTATAAAACAGCTGCTGTTGTTCCAATTGCAATGAGTGAATCCATATTCGGACTTCTCTGAAAGAGTGCCTTAAAACCAATGGTATAAAATTTATATCCAACTCCGATGACCGGGGCTGCTAAAACCAGTTCAACCAAAGCATAGGCAAGTGGGTAGTTCATTGGCTCAATGGCTGACGGAAACGGCAGACGGACAAAGCTGATCATGGGTGCCATGGCAATATATAATAAGGGCAGAGAGAACACGGCATAAGTAATAAACTTCGTCCACAGTGTTTTGATCTCCTGCTGCTTTCTGGCTCTGTCTTCGTCAGCTGCATCTGCTTTATTGACTTCCAGTGCCTGATAGCCTGCCTTTTCAATGGCGCCTTTAATAACGGATAACCTTACTTTACGTGGATCATAGGCAACGGTTGCCTTTTCTGTTGCAAAGTTTACGGAGGAGTTCTCCACACCTTCCAGCTTTCCGATGGCTTTCTCCACCCGTCTGGCACAGGCTGCGCAGGTCATACCGCCAATGGGAATGGTGACATCAGAATATTCCGTTTTTTCCGCTGCCTCATATCCGATCCTGGAAACAGCTGCCTTAATATCAGCTAATTCCAGACTGCTGTCATATTCGACAAAGAGCTTTTCACTGGCGAGATTTACAGATGCCTGACTAATTCCAGGAAGCTTCTTTACTGTCTTTTCAATTCTTTGGGCACAGGCCGCACAGGTCATGCCTCTTATATCTAAAGTTTTGTTTTCCATTTATTTCACCTCTTTTAATTGGCTGATGCCTCTTGAAGTTTTCGAGTACTCATGATATTATTATGGCAGATATCGCAATTATTGCAAGTATGCACTTTTTAGTGATATAGTACCCAAAATGATACTAAAGGAGGATTCCCTTATGCCCCCAATTCAGTGTGCCGGCTACAACTGTCCGGTGGATGCAACCTTAGATATGATCGGAGGAAAATACAAGGCTCTGATTCTGTGGCATCTCATCGACCATACTTTAAGATTCGGAGAATTGAGAAAGCTGATCCCTCAGGCCACCCCCAAGATGCTAACCCAGCAGTTAAGAGAGCTGGAAGAGGATAATTTAATTATAAGGACCGTTTATCCTGTTGTTCCTCCAAAGGTGGAATATGCTCTTTCAGATCTTGGAATCAGCATACGTCCTATTCTGGAGGCCATGTACAAATGGGGAGCAGATTACCTAAACCAGAATGGTCTGATCGTAAACTGCTCCATGAAATGTCCTGATTAAATTAGTAAGATTTTTTCCAGTTTGCAAATATCTGCCTGGACTCCTTTAAAAAGTCAGAAGAGATCGTGATGGATTCGTCAGTCACGGTCTTATTCTGATCGAATATAGGCCATGGGTTACAGCCTCCCGCTTCCACTTCTACCCGGCTCATAGGGAACCTGTTCCCGCAGTTCTGGCATACCAGCTCGTCCCCATCCTGTTTGTAGTATCCCCTTCCTGAATCATAACATACCTGACATGTATTAAATGCGGTCCGAATAGTTCCATCAGGCGCTTTTACAGCCAGAATCTCCATTTTTGTACCATCTGCTTCCACGGGGTAAAAGGTAACTTTGTCGGAGATTTCAGATACCGGTATTACAAGATCTGCTGCCTGTATACTTCCACTCTCTATCGCGGTCTTTGAAGATTGGGTTTCCTGTGTTTTTGTCCCTGTATTGAAGCTGCAGGCAGTCAGCACAAATACGGCAAGCGCCGCAGCTGCCGCTGTCTTAACTGCAGATACGCTTTTTCTTTCATTTCCTTTTCTGTTCTGTTTCATCTTTATTCTCCTTTTTTTCCGTTATTCCTCATAAAAAATAATCCTGCTATCAGAGCCGCTGCCGGCAGTATACAATGCCAGTGACTATATAATAATTCCATAAACCGTTCTCCTTTCCGTCATATCAGAAATCAATTATCCGCAGCACGATCCTCCGGAACCCTGAAACGTATCCTCAGGCCAGATCTTGGTCTCAAATTTGCTCACTTCATCTTTCACTGCATTTAAATCAACGTTTTCCAAATCATCCACTACCTTTATATATCCATAAAAGGAATTGTCTCCTGTTGAAAAATCGAAGCTCTTTTCCGGTATGAAATACAGGGTATTTTCTCCTTTTTCCAGATACAGCTCAGTAAAAAAATCAGGGATCAGAAGACTTGTTCCATAGTCGATATCCGACCGGTTATCAATAAATGTCCACTCTGTGTCCACACCGGCTTTCACCACCGCAACCGCAGGCTTAAATCCCTGGTCGGTCAGTTCCAGTGTGATTTTCTGAACGGGTTTTCCACTGTCATCCGTTGATTCCTGTGCAAGTGCCACATCGTCAACCGGTATGGTATAACCTGCTGGAACCGGTTTTTGAGGCGCATATTCCTTTAATACCCCCTGACCCTCCGGTTGCTGGCCACCATCTGTCTCTCCCTCTTTTGAAACATTAATAGAACCCCGTATCATCCCCATCCAGCAGCTGTATGGGATCTTTCCTGTTTTGTCCGGCGTAAATTCCACCACGTTTTCTCCTGTATGAAATGAGTACTCAATACCGTATTCCCGTATGATCATCCGGTTATTACAGCCGTTTATACTTCCAGCCGGCGCGTCTATGATCCATTTTACCGGAATCCCTGCCTGGACCTTAATATTGGGATACCGTCCCGGACTTAAGGTGCTGTTGATCACCTGAACGCCGTCTTCGATTTTTATCTCACCCGAACCTTCCTGTTTGTTCCCACTGCTTTCCAATCCAGGCAGGAAAGAAGAAGGACTGATTCCTGCCAAACTGATTCCCTGGGTAAACATGGACAGTCCCAGTACCACCACTAAAACCGCACCTGCAGTCATGACTCTGTTTGAAAATTTCTTTGAAAGAACCGTTGACAAGGCACCCAGAAAGAACATCAGAGGGACTGTACCAAGGCTGAATAAAAACATGGAAAGCGCACCGGAAAACGGATTTCCGGTTGACAGAGCATAGATCTGCATTGCCTGAAGAGGTCCGCAGGGCATAAGTCCATTTAACAGACCTACAAAAAACGGGCTGCTGCTTTTTGATTTTTCTTTCTGAATTTTTACCGCAATAAATTTTGGCATCCTGGGGTTTAGTCTGCGGAGCCAGGGGAAAATCCCCAGCATGTTGATTCCCATAATTACCATAAAAATTCCAGCCGCCAGCTTCAAAACACCCTGGAAGGTATTGGAAAAGGTCACTGCCGCTCCAATTCCTCCTGCCAGGAAGCCTACTGCGGTATAAGAAATAACGCGCCCCAGGTTATAAAGAAATGCAGGCCGCAGGGCTGCAATCCGTCCCTGGTTTAACTCAGCCTGTCCGCCTTTCGGTATGCACTGGGAAAGGTTAATGCCGCCGCACATTGCCACACAGTGAACGGAGGTAATGAGGCCGATGATAAAGAGCATCCCGTATCCCATTGTTTCATCAGCCAGCTGACTGGGAACCAGGAGGTTTAACAGACCGGATTGTTCTAAAAGCATATACAGGGACGCAATGATAATTAAAATTCCCACTGTTCTGTTCGTATCTTTTCTTTCCTGTCCCTGATCAGGTAACACACTGTATCCCAGATTCTCAATAATTCCTGTTATACTCTGACAGGAAATAATATCCGTATCAAAAGTTACCAGAGCAGTTCCGGAATTATAGCTCACCTCCGCTTTTTCAATTCCAGCTGTATTACGTAATTTTTTTTCAATTTTATTCTGGCAGCTGATACATGTCATACCACCGATACGCAATTTTTTCGTTCTGACTGCTGTTCCCATTACGCATCCTCCTTTTTCATTTCTGTATAGAAGAATAGCAGGACCATATGTAAAAGTTGTGTAGATCGTTTTCGGACACAAAAAAAACACGTATATCTCCTGCTGTCAAATGAGATATACGTGCTGGGAAACCAGTATCTTATATAAGTATTACACGGCTGATTCCAGTTTCATGAGTGACTGGATCAGCTCCTCACAGATGTCCACAATATTTTTACCGTCTGTTTCTATAATAATATCAGCCGCACTCTTATAAAGGCTGGCCCGTCTCTCCATCAGTCCCTTTATATATTCCACATTCATGTTTCCATTTAAGATAGGGCGCTCATCGCTGTCCTTTACTCTCTCTAATATGGTTTCGGGGCTGGCTGTTAAAAGCACAATTCTGCTGTTTTTCTTTAAATTCTTCACATTCTCTTCCCTGATTACCGCACCCCCTCCGCAGGAGATGATGGTCTGTCTGCAGTCCTTTAAGCTGATAATGGCGCTGCTCTCACAGTTACGGAAATACTCCTCTCCGTACTTGGCAAAGATATCCTTAATGGGCATCTTCTGATCTTCCACGATTCTTGTGTCCACATCCACTTCATTCATAGCCAGCATATCTTTTAAATATCTGGACACTGTACTTTTGCCTGCTCCCATAAAACCAATCAGGGCAATGTTATAATGAAACAGGCTCCTGCTTTGTAAACGCTTACTTTCTTCCACAATCTGACGGAAAATTCCAAGGAGTTCCTCTTTATAATCATGTTCACCGATTGCCCGGATCAGAGTCTCCTGCTGAGCTTCTTCCTGCTCCGGCTGAAATATGGGAAGCCCAAATGCTTTCTTGTATTCTATGATCTCCCCCATGCAGGAAAGCCGTTTCATTAAAAGTTCCAGAATCTGAAGGTCATATTGATTCAGATCTTTTCTAATTTCTTTCAGTTCTCTCATTTTTGCTTCTCCCTAAAATATCCGTTAGTATAATTTTTTACATTATACATACAGCTATGGGGTATTGTAAAGCAATTCTTACGCCTTTTCTTCAAGAAAATGAATATATTCATCTCCCCATTCTCCCAGTGCAATCAGAACTTTGTCAAATTTATCACCGATTTTACTTAAGGAGTATTCCACCTTTGGCGGAATCTGGGAATATTCTTTTCTTACAATAAGTCCCTCCTCTTCCAGAGATTTCAACTGTCTGGAAAGTGTGGTATGGGTAATCTCCTCCGGCATCATTCGCTTCAGTTCATTAAACCGCACCGGCCCATCCTTTAATAAATAAAGGAGATATATGGACCATTTACCGGAAAGGACTTTTTGAGAGGTAACGTAAGGACATATACCAAATAAATCTTTTTTATCCATATAGGTATCCTCCTTGATACTAGGTATCATAAAATATCGTAGTTTACAAATATCTCATACTCGATATAATAATCTTGTAAACAAATTATATCATGAATACCTGAAAGGAGCAAGAGCGATGAACGAAATCCTCAATTACTTAAAAGAATGCGGTACATTTTATTTAGCAACCACTGAGGGAGATCAGCCCCGTGTACGTCCCTTTGGTGCTGTATGTGAATTTGAAGGAAGGCTTTACATCACTACCAACAACCAGAAAAAAGTATTCGATCAGATGAAAAAAAATCCTAAAATTGAAATTTCCGCTATGAATAAGGGAACATGGATCAGACTGGAAGCCGAAGCTGTATGGGATGACCGCAGAGAAGCACGTGCTGCCATGATGGCAGACAACGAGGCTGCTCTCAGCCGTATGTATTCCGTTGACGACGGTATTTTTGCAGTTTTATATTTAAAGAATGCAACTGCAACAATTTTCTCCTTCACTTCTGAGCCAAAAGTTGTTACATTCTAAATCATAACGGAAAACGGCAGCTGATAAACTGCCGTTTCCTCAAAAAATTCTTCTGTTATTTTAATCGGAATTTCTCCACCTCTTTAGAAAGCAGATGAGCCTGTGCCGCCAGTTCTTCACTGGAAGAAGAACTCTCCTCAGCAGTGGCTGCATTGGTCTGAATGACTGCAGTAACCTGAGAAAGTCCCTGATTGATCTCATCAATTACAACTGCCTGTTTGGCAGATGCCTGTTCTATTTCTCCAACTGACCGTCCCACAAGCTCTGATTTTTCTCCTACTCCAAGGAGCAGTCTGGCTGTTTCCTCCGCCAGTTTCTCTCCCTCAGACACTATTTTCTCAGAGTTTTGAATCAGATCCGCGGTCTGTCTGGCTGCCTCTGCGGATTTCCCGGCAAGGTTTCTTACCTCGTCAGCTACAACGGCAAAGCCCTTTCCTGCTTCGCCTGCACGGGCGGATTCCACTGCTGCATTGAGCGCAAGAATATTTGTCTGGAATGCAATATCCTCAATTACTTTTGTGATACTGGATATCTTTTGTGATGCAGTTCCGATATCTTTCATTGCAGTGTTTAATTTCTGCATATATGCATTGCCCTCTTTCAGGCCTTTTCCGGTATCTTCAATATAAATGGTGGCTTTCTTCACATTTTCCGCATTTTGTTCTGCTTCCTTTGCTATACTGCTCACCGACGCGCTTAATTCTTCCACAGTTGCAGCCTGTTCCGTGGTTCCTGATGCAAGAGCCTGGGCTGCTGATGCCACCTGGGCGGAACCTTCGTTTACCTGGTCAGCGGCAACACTGATCGAAAGCAGCGTCCGGCTTAAATCATTCCTTATTTTCTGTAAGGCAAGACCAAGAACGTCTTTCTCGGAGCGCAGAGGAACCTCTGTTGTAAAGTCACCGTTGCTGATCTCTTCTGCCGCATTCACCTGTTTTTTAATACTGCCGGTCATTTGCATAAAAGCACCTGCAAGCTGCCCGGTTTCATCTTTTGAATCAATATTCTCCAGATTCACATCGATATGACCCAGTGCAATACGGCCGGCAGCTTCCACAACTTCAGTGATCGGGCGGCTGATCATGACGGATATTCTGTTTCCTAAAAACATGCCTGAACACGCACCAAATATTAGTACAAGTATCAAAATAACAATGAGAACGTCAGCAGTAATACGATTGTCATTGTTCGTATTATGTGCCTCGCCCATACGGTTATCTATAAGAATATCAAAATTATCAAACATTTTCTGGATATTGTCGCTTTCATTTAAAAGCTCAGCATATGCTTCTTCACTTTTTCCATCTCTTGCCTCTTTCAGACATTTCTGGATTGCAGGTTCAAAAGAATTATTAAACAGTTCCACCGATTCATCAAGAAGAGCATAAGAAGCCGGATTGGTGATTGTTTCACGGTACTTTGCTATATTAGTCAGAAATTTTTCCTTATCACTTTGAAATCCCTGTTCCAATTTATCCAGCTCACCGCTGTCACCAGCTACAATTACCATTGTTCTGGAATCAATACGAAACTGATACAGTCCCTCAATAGCTGCAATCAGATTTTCTATTGGCGCTGTCTGCTTTTCATATAAATATGTATCCATAGCGCTGATCCTGAAAAGCCCCGCAACTCCAGCCCCTCCCACAAGAAGCATGATCAGTGTCAGACATAAAAAACCCGTCCGCAGCTTTCGGGAAATACTGTAATTCTTAAAATTCTTCATTGGATTTCCTCCCTGTTTTATCTTTTGCAGCTAGTACCATATTACTGGACG
>NZ_JBANEW010000020.1:0-23217 GCF_049890855.1 Lacrimispora sp. 38-1
GAAGCGAAGCGTAATCGAGGTTTCACTGCGGAGTCGAGGCTTTCACAATCGCGGTCTGAACAATTGGCGTTTTCACGTATTAATCAAAGAAAATCACGTTATGCAAAATTACTCAGAGGACTAAAATGATTGAATTATGGAACGTAAGTAAAACATACGAGGCGGGAAACAAGGCACTGCGTAACATCAATATGACTGTAGCTGACGGTGAATTTGTTTTCATCATCGGCAGAAGCGGCTCCGGAAAATCCACTCTGCTGAAAATGCTGTTAAAAGAAGTGGAGCCCACCTCTGGTAAAATCATAGTAAATGATATGAATTTAGGCAAGATGCCAAGGCGGTTCATCCCCCGGTACCGTCGGAAGCTTGGCATGGTTTTTCAGGATTTCCGCCTGTTAAAAGACCGTAATGTATACGAGAACGTTGCGTTCGCACAGCGGGTCATCGGGGCATCCACAAGAAGTATAAAAGAATCAGTTCCAGCCATGTTAAAAATGGTGGGGCTGTCTTCCAAATATAAATTTTTCCCGCAGCAGCTTTCCGGCGGAGAGCAGCAGCGAGTGGCGATTGCAAGAGCTCTGATTAACAAGCCTGAGATTCTTCTTGCTGACGAGCCCACAGGCAACTTAGACGGCCACAACTCCATGGAAATTATGAAACTGTTAGAGGAGATCAACAAGCTGGGTACTACTGTGATTGTCGTTACCCACAGCCAGGAAATTGTAGACCGAATGAAGAAGCGGGTAATTATGATGGATCGCGGAGCCATCGTAAGCGATGAGAAAAAAGGCGGTTATACGTATGAGAATTAGTACATTTTGGTATTGTCTGAAACAAGGTGTAATAAACATCTGCAGAAATATATTATTTTCACTGGCCTCCATTGCAACAGTATCCGCCTGTATTTTCCTTTTTTGCCTGTTCTTCTCCATAGTGGTAAATGTACAGTATGTAATTAAGAACACGGAGAGCACAGTAGGTATCACTGTATTTTTTGATGAAGGTCTTGATAAGAACAAGATCACCCAGATCGGCAATGAAATCAAGTCACGAAAAGAAGTGAAGGATGTTAAATTCACTTCTGCCGAGGATGCATGGGCGGAAGCAAAGAAAGAGTACTTTGGTGACATGCAGGATCTTGCAGAAGGATTTGAAGAGGATAACCCTCTTGCCAATTCTTCTTCCTACACCATATTCTTAAATGATTTAGCACAACAGGATGAAATTGTATCCTGGCTAAATGGAATTGAGGGAGTAAGAAAAGTTAATTATTCCAAAACTGCGGCAGAAGGAATGAACAGTTTGAATAAAGTGATCGGAATTCTTTCCATGCTGATCATTGGAGTTCTTCTGGCTGTTGCCATATTCTTAATCAGCAATACAATTTCCGTAGCAGCAGCCTTCCGGAAAAATGAGAATCAGATTATGAAGCTGATTGGTGCCACCAATTACATGATCAGGGCGCCTTTTGTCGTTGAAGGAGTCATTATCGGTCTGGTAGGAGCCTCCATTCCGCTGATTGCCATTTATTTTCTTTACCGATCAGCAGTTGGGTATGTAGTAACGAAATTCAGCATTCTGTCCGGATTATTTCAGTTCCTTCCTGTTGATGCCATATTCCCTTATATGGCGGCAACGGCTATGTCACTGGGACTTGGAATCGGATTTTTTGTAAGTTTCTTTACTATACGGAAACATTTAAAAGTATAAGGGGAGCCGTCCATGAATCATGGAAAAAGACTGTTTGCAGTGGGAATCGGTCTTTTTATGACCGTATCATGCATATTTCCCTCCTATGGTACAAAAAATGAAGTAAATGATGCAAAGAAAAAGGCCAGTTCCATGGAGGACCAAAAAAAGGAAGTGGAATCAGCTTTAAAAGAGCTGGCGGGCTTGAAAGCGGATACAGCTGCTTATGTGAGAGGACTGGATGACAAGCTCGCTGCCTATGACAAACAGCTGACAGCGCTGACTGCCCAGATCTCAGCAAAAGAAGAGCAGATTAAAACGGCCAAAGCGGACTTGGAGATTGCCAGGAATGCACAGGAACATCAGTACCGGAATATGAAACTGAGAATTCAATATATGTATGAGAAGGGTGAGACGAATTATCTGGACTTGCTGTTTAGGTCCGCCGATCTCACCCAGCTTTTTAACCGGGCGGAATATATCAGAAGCATTGCTGCATATGATAGAAGAATGCTGGAGGACTATAAAAGAACCAAAGAAGAGGTCAGCCAGAGAGAAACGCTTCTAAATGCAGAATATGAAAAACTGCTTGGTTTTCAGACTGCTGCCGAAGTAAAAAAGCAGGAGGCTGAGGGGCTTTTACAGGCTAAAAACCAGGAACTTGCATCGTATGAGAACAGGATAACTGAAAATCAGGAAAATCTATCTGAACTGGAAAAAGATTTAGCGGCACAGGAGCAGCGTATCAAAGAAATGGAAGCACAGATACGCAAACAGGAGGAAGAAGCACGGAAAGCGGCGCAGAAGGCTGGAAAAACGTATAATACCGTGGCAATCGGGAATATTAATTTTATATGGCCCTGCCCCTCATCTTCAAGAGTTACTTCTTCCTTTGGCGACAGGGAATCCCCAACCGAAGGGGCCTCTTCCAATCATCAGGGCATTGACATCGGAGCATCAACCGGTGCCGGTATTTCAGCAGCTGCTTCCGGGACAGTAACGATTTCTACATACAGTTATTCTGCCGGTAATTATATCATGATTCATCATGGCGGGGGAGTCTATACTGTTTATATGCACTGTTCCGAACTCCTGGTTTCGACGGGGCAGGAAGTGTCGCAGGGACAGTTAATTGGAAAAGTGGGTTCTACCGGATATTCCACAGGACCGCATCTCCACTTTGGGATCAGAGTGAATGGAAGTTATGTAAATCCAGTGAAATACGTAAGCCCATAATGAGCTAGATAGGAGAATGACAGTGGAAAGTAAGAATAAATTTTGGAAGGGTGCCCTGGTCGGGGCACTCCTTACCACATTGGCAGGCCTTATAATTGTCGGCATGTCTTTAGGTATTTTTTTAATTGGAAGAACCGCCATTGATGGAAAGGGACAGACGGCAGAATCCGCTCAGGCAGAGAATCAGGATGGCAATCTGGATTTGAACCGGATTGTAGCCAAGATCCAGACCATTCAGGGAGTGATTGATAAATATTACCTCTTTGATGAAGACAATGGGAAAGTAGAAGACTGGATTTATAAAGGAATGCTCTATGGTCTTGAAGATCCATACACTGTCTATTATACTGCAGATGAGTATAAGAAGCTGATGGAGGATACTTCCGGTGAATACTGTGGGATCGGAGTAATGGTAAGCCAGAACCCTACAACCGGGGTGATTACGGTAAGCAAGGTGTTTGAAGGAACTCCTGGTGCCGAAGCTGGGATTCTTCCTGGTGACATCCTTTATAAGGTCGGCAGCAAAGAAGTGACCGGAATTGATTTAGAGCTGGTAGTAAAGGACTATATCAAAGGAGAAGAAGGTACACCGGTAACCATAACCGTTCTTCGCAAGGATGCCGGAGATTATATTGATATGACAATGGAACGCCGCCAGATCACCGTCCCCACTGTAGAATATGAGATGCTGGCTGACAACGTGGGATATATTTCAGTAAGCCAGTTTGACACAGTGACTGCAGACCAGTTTAAAGGCGCCATTAATGACCTGGAAAAAAAGGGAATGAAAAAGCTGGTAGTTGATTTAAGAGATAACCCCGGAGGCGTTGTGGATGCAGTTGTATCCATGCTGGATTATATTCTTCCTGATGATCTGGTAATTGAAGGAGATCCCAATCTGGTCAGAACAAAGAAGAACAAAACGCTTCTGGTCTATATGGCAGATAAGAATGGGGAAGGGGAGCAGTATTATGCAGCTGACGGACATGAGGTAGATGTTCCCATGGCAGTTCTGGTGAACGGGCAGTCTGCAAGTGCTTCCGAAGTTTTCTCCGGAGCTCTTAAAGCATACAATAAAGCAAAGCTTGTAGGTACCAAAACATTTGGAAAGGGAATTGTACAGACATTGTTTCCGTTAGACAATGGAACAGCCATTAAGATGACTGTAGCCCACTACTACACACCCAGCGGTTTTGATCTTCATAAAAAAGGTCTCGAACCCGATGTCCCGGTGGAGTTAAAAGAAGAGCTGAAAACTAAAATTAAGATTGAGCATGACGAAGATAATCAGCTGACAGAAGCGATTAATGCATTAAAATAGAAAGATAGAAAGCCCTTAAGAGACGACAGCAATCAGATTGCCTGTTTCTTAAGGGCTTTTTCATCAGATGGAGCAGGTTTTAAGTAAACTTAGAAAATGTCTGCATTCCTCTTCCCTGGTCGCCCAGGAGGTAACCAGGCGAATGACCAGATGGCCATCAGTTCCTTTTTCCTGTATGGAAAATACAAATTCTTTTTCAAGTTTCTCTATTACACTCTCAGGAAATATGGGAAACAGCTGGTTTGTGAACGAAGGGGAAGCAAAGGAATAGCCGCAGTCATCAATTCCTTTTCTTAAGATATCAGCCATGGCATTGGCATGGGAAGCCAGTTCATAGTAGAGGTTGTCTGTAAACAGCTCCTCAAACTGAATCCCTAAGAGCCAGCCTTTTGCCAGCAGCGCGCCACGCTGCTTCATCATGAATCGGAAATCAGGTTTTAAATCCGGATGGCTGATGACCAGGGCTTCCCCGAACAAAGCACCGGCTTTTGTTCCGCCAATATAAAAAACATCGGTGAAAGCAGCGATATCCTTCACAGTTAAGTCGTTTACTGCACTGGTCAGTGCAGACCCCAGGCGGGCGCCGTCTAAAAAGAGATAGAGGTTCTTTTCCAGACACAGGCTGTGGATTGCTTCCAGTTCTGCCTTGGAATACTGTGTACCGATTTCTGTAGAATTGGAGATATAGACCATTTTGGGCTGGACCATATGTTCATCTGTATGATGATTTAACGCCTGGATGATATCATCAGGAGTCAGTTTTCCGTCTTTTCCGGGCATAGCCAGAACTTTATGGCCAGTTGCTTCTATTGCACCGGTTTCATGGACATTAATATGTCCCTGAGCAACACAGATCACCGCCTGCCACGGTTTAAGGGCAGTTCCGATGGTAATTAAATTGGTCTGGGTTCCTCCCACAATAAAATGAACATCAGCATCCTGGCGCCCGATCTCCTGTCTGATCATCTCTCTGGCATGTGCGCAGTGTCCGTCAATTCCGTAGCCGCCGTTCTGATCCAGACTGGTCCGGGTGATCGCTTCCAGGATTTTTGGATGCGCGCCTTCGCTGTAATCGTTATTAAAGCTGTACATAAAATGTCCTCCTGATGATTAATGGTATAAAAAATATGATATACTAAATGTGCGGGTTTTACAATGGCGGATGAATCAAAAACAGTATAATCTTATGTTATAGTAAATATTCATATCATGTATTATTATTATATTAATGGCTGTGGTAAAATAAAAAAAGAATATGTATTACTTATGAGCAGGAGGAAACCTTATGCCGTCAGGTGCAATTTTTAAATTTCATAATGATCTTGATACAGATCAGATTATAGGCTCCCAGTATCTTTTATTGCCTGATCTGGAAGAAATGAAAGTACATACATTTGAATCTCTTGATCCTGAGTTTCCAAAGAAAGTAAAAGCGGGAGATTACGTAGTGGGAGGGGAGAATTTTGGCTGTGGTTCGTCAAGAGAGCAGGCACCGGGAGTATTAAAGGCTCTGGGTGTGGAAGCGGTGATAGCAAAATCATTTGCCAGAATTTTCTTTCGAAATGCAATTAATATAGGACTCCCGGTGATTGTCTGCAAAGAACTTCCGGATGAAGTGAGTACGGGAGATGTCATGGAGCTTTTTTTGTCAGAGGGAATTGTAAGGGCAAACGGAAAAGAGTACTCCTGCACAAAGCTTCCTGAATATATGCAGAATATTTTGAATCAGGGCGGCCTGATTGCATCTTTAAATAAGGAGGATCAGGTATGGGAATGACAATCGCAGAGAAAATCATAGCGGCTGCTGCCGGTGTGGATCATGTGAAACCGGGTGATATTCATACGGTTAATTTAGACCGCCTGATGAGCAATGACGGAACAACTCATTTAACGGTTGACATGTATCATAACAAGCTGACAAACCCCCATATTGCGGATCCGGATAAACTGGTCTTTATTGTGGATCACAATGTGCCTGCAGACAATCCGAAGACAGCAGCAGCCCAGAAGAAGATGAGAGATTTTGCCAGAGAGCACCAGATTGATTTCTGGGAAGGAAAGGGTGTATGTCATCAGATTATGATGGAAAATTATGTCTGTCCCGGAGAACTGATCTTTGGTGCAGACAGCCATACCTGTACCTATGGTGCGTTAGGTGCTTTCGGCACAGGAGTGGGCTGTACGGACTTCCTTTACGGAATGGTTACCGGTACCTCCTGGGTACTTGTTCCGGAATCTGTCAAATTCAATCTGGTTGGGAAGCTTCCTGACGGAGTTTATCCAAGAGATTTAATGCTTACCATCATCGGGCAGATTGGTGCCAATGGCTGTAACTATCAGGTGATGGAATTTTGCGGAGAAGGAGCAAAGACGCTGAGTGTCAATGACCGTATGGTTTTATGCAATTTATCCGTTGAGGCAGGGGCAAAGACCGGTATTTTTGAGGCGGATGAAACCGCACTGAAATATCTGGAAGAACGGGGAAGAAAACCAAAGGCTGTATATAAAAGTGATCCCGATGCCATTTATGCAAGGGAATATACGATTGATTTGTCGACGATAGAACCAGTGATTGCAAGACCGGATTTTGTAGATGATGTGGTTCCTGCAAAAGAGGTTTGCGGAGTAAAAATTGATGAGGCATTTTTAGGCTCCTGCAACAATGGACGAATTGAAGAACTGAGGATCGGTGCGGGGATTATCAAGGGAAAAAAGGTAGCGGACAGCGTACGGTTTTTAGTCGTTCCGGCAAGTCTGGAGGTATACAAACAGGCATTAAAGGAAGGACTCATTGACATTTTCATGGAATCCGGAGCCATAGTGATGAATCCCAACTGCAGCGTCTGCTGGGGAAGCTGCCAGGGTGTCATTGGTGAGAATGAGGTTCTGATCAGTACTGGAACACGCAATTTTAAAGGAAGGGCAGGCCATCCCAGTTCCAAGGTATACTTAGGTTCTGCTGCCACAGTGACGGCATCAGCGATTGCCGGAGAAATCACGCTTGCATAACGAAGGGGAAAGGGAATAAGAATGGAGACATTTACAGGAAAAGTCTGGGTTCTGGGAGATGATATCGATACGGATATTATCATTCCCACGGAATATCTGGCGCTTAAAACCATAGATGAGATGAAGCAGTACGGCTTTAGCCCTCTCCGGCCGGAGCTGGCGGGCCAGATAAAAGAAGGAGATATCATTGTAGCAGGAAAGAACTTTGGCTGCGGATCATCAAGAGAACAGGCACCTGAGATTATTAAAGCTCTGGGTGTAAAATGTGTAATCGCCAGATCCTTTGCCAGAATATTTTTCCGCAATTCCATTAACAATGGACTTCTTCTCATTGAACAGCCGGATTTGTATGATGATATGACGGAAGGCGATACCATTAAAGTTACGGTAAATGAACATGTGGAATATCAGGGCAGATTTTATGAGATCGCATCACTGCCTCAGAACCTGGTTGATATTATAAGTGCAGGCGGACTGGTAAAAGCCATGAGAAAACGGAACGGACTGGATTAAGGAGGGGGCAATGGGCAGTACAATCATTGAGAAAATAATCAGGCATAATACAGGTGCAGAAAATGTAAAACCGGGAGATATCGTAACTGTGAAAGCGGACCGGGTGATGATACATGACATTTTCATTCCCTTTGTAGCAGATAAATTTGAGGAGATGGGATTTAAAAAGCTCTGGGATCCGGACAAAGCTGTTTTGATCTATGACCATCTGGTTCCTGCCAGTCAGTTAGATGATACCAGACATTTTCGGATCGGAGATGCATTTGCAGCAAAATACGGCATGAAGCATGTGCACAGAAGCGATGGAATCTGTCATCAGCTGATGACGGAAGCCGGCTACGTAAAACCGGGAGATGTAGTCTTCGGCACAGACAGCCATACTACTACATATGGCTGTGTGGGGGCATTTTCATCGGGAATTGGTTATACGGAGATGGCAAGTATTCTGGGTACCGGCACCATGTGGATCAAAGTGCCGGAGACCATAAAGGTGGTTATTGAAGGCAGACTTCCGGATCATGTGATGTCTAAGGATATTATCCTTCGCCTGATCGGGGATTTGGGTGCTGACGGCGCAACTTATCTGGCTCTTGAATTTACAGGAAGCACCGTGGAGGAGATGTCAGTGGCAAGCCGCATGACCATCGCCAATATGGCTGTTGAAGCAGGTGCAAAATGTGCCCTGTTTACGCCGGATGAGAAAACAGCTGAGTATTGTGAGGTACAGCTAAGTGATTTCCAGAAGAGTCTCACCGGAGATGAGGATGCGGTATACAAAAGAGTAATCCGTTACAACGCAGAGGATTTTGTTCCAGTCCTGGCATGTCCTTCCCAGGTGGATAAAATTAAGCCGGTCAGTGAACTGAAGGGGATTGTAATTGATCAGGTATTCATCGGTTCCTGCACCAACGGCCGTCTGGAGGATCTGGCTGCAGCAGCGGAGGTGTTAAAGGGTAGAAAAGTAGCCGATTATGTAAAGCTCATCATAACACCTGCCAGCCGGAAGGTTTATCAGGAAGCCATGGAACAGGGAATTATGGAGATCCTTTCTGATGCAGGTGCCATAATCACCCATCCGGGGTGCGGTTTATGCTGCGGCAGAACCGGAGGAATATTAAGTGACGGGGAACGGGTAGTGGCTACCAATAACCGGAATTTCCTGGGGAGAATGGGAACTTCCAAGGTGGAAATATATCTGGCTTCTCCCAAAACGGCAGCAGCCTGCGCCGTAACCGGCCGGATTGTAAGCTCAGAAGATAATGCGGTTTACCAAAAATAAAATCAGAACAAATGTTCCTTCCCTGCCTATACTTTTTATCTTTGCTATGTTATAATCTTGGTACGATATTGTCACCAAGGAGGTAAAAAGAACGTATGGAGTTTCAGTTGCATTCAGAATTTGCCCCGACCGGCGATCAGCCCCAGGCCATAGACCAGCTTGTGAGAGGATTTAAGGAGGGTAATCAGTTTCAGACCTTACTGGGAGTTACCGGCTCTGGAAAGACCTTTACCATGGCGAATGTGATACAGGAATTGCAGAAGCCTACATTGATTATTGCTCACAACAAAACTCTTGCTGCACAGCTTTACGGAGAATTCAAGGAGTTCTTCCCGGAGAATGCAGTGGAGTATTTTGTTTCCTATTACGATTATTACCAGCCCGAAGCATACGTACCATCTACCGATACTTACATTGAAAAGGATTCCTCCATCAATGATGAGATCGATAAGCTGCGCCATTCTGCCACTGCGGCATTGTCAGAGCGCAAAGATGTGATTATCGTTGCTTCGGTTTCCTGCATTTACGGTCTGGGAAGTCCTATCGACTACCAGGAGATGGTGATATCCTTACGACCTGGCATGATAAAGGACCGGGATGAAGTGATTCATAAGCTGATCGATATTCAGTATGACCGGAATGATATGGATTTCAGGCGTGGTACATTCCGTGTCCGTGGTGATGTGGTGGAGATTTTTCCTTCCTATTCCGGCAGCGAAGCTTATCGTGTGGAATTCTTTGGTGATGAGGTTGACCGGATCACGGAAATTGACACACTGACAGGAGAGATCCGGGCAGAGCTGGGTCATATTGCGGTATTTCCCGCTTCCCATTATGTTGTTTCCAAAGATAAGATGGAGCATGCAGCTTCCACTATTCTGGCGGAACTAAAGGAGCAGGTGGAGTATTTTAAAAGTGAAGACAAGCTTTTAGAGGCCCAGAGAATCTCTGAGCGGACTAATTTTGATGTGGAAATGATGAAGGAGACCGGATTCTGTTCCGGAATTGAGAATTACTCCAGACATTTGACCGGGGGGAAACCGGGAGAGCCGCCCTATACCTTAATTGATTATTTCCCGGATGATTTTTTAATCATTGTGGACGAGTCCCACATCACTCTGCCGCAGGTGAGAGGAATGTACGCCGGAGACCGTTCAAGAAAAACCACTCTTGTGAATTTTGGATTCCGTCTTCCCTCAGCGCTTGATAACCGGCCATTGAATTTTGAAGAATTCGAATCCAAGATTAACCAGATGATGTTTGTTTCAGCAACTCCTTCTGTTTACGAATCACAGCATGAACTTTTAAGAGTGGAACAGATCATTCGGCCAACCGGACTTCTGGATCCTGAGATTGACGTTCGTCCGGTGGAAGGTCAGATTGATGATCTGATTTCTGAGGTCAATAAAGAAGTGGAAAAGAAGAATAAGATATTAATCACCACTTTGACCAAGCGTATGGCAGAGGATCTGACGGATTATATGAGAGAGGTTGGAATCAGGGTAAAGTACCTCCATTCCGATATTGATACTTTGGAGCGCTCGGAAATTATCCGTGATATGCGTCTTGATGTTTTCGATGTTCTGGTAGGAATCAACCTTTTAAGGGAAGGTCTTGACATTCCGGAGATTACGCTGGTAGCTATTCTGGATGCGGATAAGGAAGGATTCCTCCGTTCAGAGACTTCTCTCATACAGACCATAGGAAGGGCTGCCAGAAATTCGGAAGGTCACGTGATCATGTATGCAGATAACATGACGGATTCCATGAGAGTGGCAATTGAAGAGACAAACCGGAGAAGAGCGATTCAGGAACGTTATAATGAAGAGCATGGAATTACTCCGACAACCATTAAAAAAGCAGTTCGCGATCTGATTGCCATATCAAAGGCTGCAGCAGCCGATGAAAAGGAATTTAAAAAGGATCCTGAATCCATGGATTCGAAGGAGCTGGAGAAGCTTTCAAAGGAATTGACAAAAAAGATGCACCAGGCAGCGGCAGAGCTGAATTTCGAAGAGGCAGCAAAGCTGCGTGACCGGATGGTACAGGTGAAAAAGATGCTCCAGGACATCAGTCAGTGAAAAATATTTCTAAGGCATGCAGATGGTGTTGACAATGATTCTCAACAAGTGTAAAATCTCTATGGATGCAATCCAGGGAAAGGACCCTGGTGCGCCGGTTATGGAACAGGCTGCATTCAGAGGAGATTATTATGAAGCTTCATGAAGGAGATATCGGAAAGACCTACATTGTATACAGTGTTATGGTGAAAGATACCATTACAAGAAGGCTGGAAGCGTTAGGCGTCAATGAGTTGACGCCGGTTACCCTGTTAAACAAAAAGGGAAGCGGCACCGTGATCATTAAAGTCAGGGGGACTCGTCTGGCTCTGGGAAGGAAGATCTCAGAGGGAATCGAGATAAAGGAGGAGACCGGCCATGAGTGATGACAGCAGAATGATCCGTGTTGCATTTGTTGGTAATCCAAACTGCGGAAAGACAACCTTATTTAACGCTTTTACCGGTGCAAGGCTGAAAGTGGCAAACTGGCCGGGTGTTACGGTAGAGCGCGTGGAAGGTGAGACCAGCTACAAAGGCCAGTCCATACGGGTGATTGATACACCGGGAATTTATAGTCTGACCAGCTATACAATAGAAGAGATTGTTACGAGAAAGTGTCTGGAAGATGAATCGGTTGACGTGATTATTAACGTTGTGGATGCTTCCTCTCTGGAGCGGAATTTATATTTGACACTTCAACTTCTGGAACTGAAGAAGCCTGTGATTCTGGCACTTAACATGATGGATATTGTGGAAGACAGAGGCATGGAGATTGATCTTCACCGCCTGCCGGAGATGCTTTCGAATATTCCTGTAGTACCGGTATCTGCAAGGAAGCGGACCGGTCTTGATGTGCTTATGCATGCAGTTGTTCATCATTATGAGGAAGGACCCCAGGGTGTTGTGGTTACGTACTCACCCCGGATTGAGAACAAGATATCCAAAGTGGAGACAGTGCTGAAAGCCCATTATGGAAAGCTTGGGAATCTAAGGTGGCATGCGATCAAGTTTCTGGAATATGATGAAGAGGTTGCAAATGATCATCCGGTTGATTTAAGCAATATTATCGACCATAATTATGAAAAAGAGATTATTAATGAGAAATATGATTATATAGAAGGTGTTATCCATGAGTGTCTTGTAAACAAAGAAGAGAAGGCGGCAATGACGGATAAGATTGATGCTTATTTAACCCATCCGTTCTGGGGAGTTCCTCTGTTTCTTGGTATTATGGCCCTGGTGTTTTTCCTGACGTTTACAGTGGGAGATTTCTTAAAGGGATATTTTGAGATTGCACTGGACCATTTATCTGCGTTTATGTATCAGCTGATGACAGTGATCCATGCGGCTGACTGGATCACTTCTCTGGTAGTGGATGGAATTGTTGCAGGTGTAGGCGGAATCCTCACGTTTCTGCCTAATATTTTCATTCTGTTTCTCGCACTGGCTTTTCTGGAAGATAGCGGTTATATGGCGAGAGTTGCTTATGTTATGAATGAAATTATGGGGAGAGTGGGTCTTTCCGGCAAAGCGTTTCTTCCCATGCTTTTAGGATTTGGCTGTACGGTGCCGGCTGTGATGGCAGCAAGAGCGCTGCCCAGTGAAAGGGACAGGCGAAGAACGATACTCATCACACCTTTTATGTCCTGCTCTGCCAGGCTTCCTATTTACGTCTTATTTTCGGAGATGTTTTTTCCGGAACATGCGCTGATTGCAGCATATTCTTTGTATTTAATCGGACTTCTGGTTGCAATTATAATTGCTCATGTGACTCATAAGATGATAAAATCCCAGGAAGAGGATACACTTTTAATTGAATTGCCGGAATATAAAACACCCAATGCAAGAACCGTTGCCATCTATGTCTGGGATAAGGTTAAGGATTATCTTGGGAAAGCGGGTACTACCATATTTCTGGCTTCCATCGTACTCTGGTTTGTATTAAATACCGGATTAAACGGATTTGTCACAGATGTCTCACAAAGCTTTGCAGCGATGATCGGCAGAGTTTTAATTCCGGTTCTTACTCCTGCAGGACTTGGAGACTGGAGAATAGCAGTTGCGCTTATCTCAGGGCTATCCGCAAAGGAAGTGGTTGTCTCCAGCTTTTCCGTACTATTTGGAATCAGCAATATTAATTCGGCAGCAGGAATGGGTGAATTGTCCGGATTACTTGGAGGTGTGGGGTTTGGCGGTGTGAATGCATATGCACTGATGATTTTCTGTCTTCTTTATTCCCCGTGTATTGCCGCAGTTGCTACCATAAAGAAAGAAACCGGTTCCCTGAGATGGACTCTTGGAATGGTATTTTTTCAGCTGGCAGTTGCCTGGATATTTGCTGTTATGGTGTACCAGATTGGAAGTATGATTTTTTAATTGGATAGAGGATAAACCGATGAATGATAAACTGCTTGTGGAAACTGCAGTTCTGGCAGGTGAGATTATGTTGATAAGTGGTGCGGAAATCTTCCGTGTGGAAGATACCATTGACCACATTTTGAGAAAAGCAGGCCGGGATACGGCAGAAGCGATTGTCTTTTCCACAGGCATTTTTGCGTCCTTAAATGATCCCTCAATTGAGGCTATTACGGTGGCAAGACGGGTGAATGTAAGAAGTACCAATTTAAACAGGGTTTATCTGGTGAACGATGTATCCAGAAAGCTTTGTGCTGATCTTATGACAGTGGAAGAGGCATATGAGAGACTGAAAGAGATCCGTGGGACAGTACAGTTTCATAAAAGGCTTAAGGATATGGGCTTTATGGGGGTAGCTGTATTTTTCACTCTTCTTCTTGGCGGAAACGCAAGGGACTGTCTGGCAGCTGCTGTAACCGGAGCTGTGTTAGCGGGGGCCATGGAGGCCTCTGTAAAGATTCGTTTAAATGATTTCTGCGCCAATGCGTTCTGTGCTTTTCTAATTGCTTTAACCACACTTTTTCTTGAACGGTGGGGATTGCCCGGTATAAAAAGTGACATTATTATGATCGGTGCCATCATGCCGCTGGTGCCGGGAGTAATCTTTACGACAGCAATCCGCGATACGTTAAACGGTGATTATGCATCGGGTACAGCAAGAATTGTGGAAGCAGTGGTGATTGCTCTGGCGGTAGCAGCCGGAGTGGGAGCTGGAATGGGATTGTATCAATGGCTGACCGGAGGTAATCTGATATGGTGATTCAGACAGTTGGAGCATTTTTTGCAGTGATCAGCTTTTCCCTGATACTGGAGCTTCCCAAAAAGTATCTGGCTTTATCAGGCGCAATCGGAGCCGTGGGCTGGCTGGTGTACCTTCTTGTACAGGCCGCAGCCGGTTCGGTCATAGCTGCGGCCTTTTTATCTACTCTTTTGGTGGCGTTGTTCAGTCATATTGCAGCCAGGGTATGTAAAGCACCAGTCACCGTGTTTTTGGTCGCTGGAATTCTTCCTTCGGTGCCCGGTGCTTCCATTTACCGAAGCGTTTCCTATGTAATCAGTAATGACCCGGTGCTTTCCAGCCATTATCTGGTGGAGACGCTTCAGATTTCAGGTGCCATTGCCATGGCAATTTTTATTATGGATTCATTGTTCCGATTGGGAAAGAAGAAGTAAAAGCAATAGACAGATGATCCTGTGATTTGGAATAGTGATAGATATGATTGGAGAGACGGTCTTCCATTGCAACCTCTTCCTGGTTGATGGAAAAGACGGTTTGTGCCAGTTCCTCATAGGATATCTGGCTGCTGTATGGGATTATTAAGACTTCGTGAATGCTGGATGGCAGAATAATTAAATCGCCGTCTGTGTTTTCTGCGAAGTCTTTTAATATGCCTTCATAGAACATGCAGGCTGCTCCATGGGCACCAAAGGTATTGGTGAGGACATACATGGGAGGGGACAAGGGCGAGGGTTCAAATAACCCGGCCCAGTCCTCTTCTTTTATTTCTGTGTCTGAAGCCTTCATGGTGATCTCCTTTATCACATCCATAAGAGAATTGATTCGGGCGGGAAATAAGCGGGGAGTGTTGGATATGGCAGCCAGGTATAAATCTTCGGTGGATAAGTTCCATAATTTCTGATGGGAATTGTGGATAAGAGCGGTAAGAAGCTGATCGTCACTTTTGTTCAGAGACAGGCAGAAGATCAGTGATAAATCCAGATCTGGAAAAGATAAGTGGGGGAGATCCAAAAGAAGGGAACGATTGGCGGATTCATTGATAAGGCGGAAAATGATCCGGTCTGTTAATGGGATTTCCGAGTGAAGTTCTTCTATAAAACTGTCCTCCGGTAAATGATGAGTCTCGTATAATTCCATAATCTCATCGAGAATTTGCGGCAGGGGTTTACCTTTTTTGTATGTATCATAGAAAGTCTGAAGATAAATAGCCGGAGCCGTGTGTTCCTGTGCTTTTCCGATACAGATGCCGTCAAGAGTCAGTCCGTTGTTCTTTGTAACAGTCTGGAAAGACAGGCAGTAACCAGAGCCTAAACGCTCTTCCAGTGAGTCCTTTACTGCTTTTTGAAATTGTTCGTATACCATATGTATACCTCCTTGGATTTGATTTATGTAAATCGCCTGATGCGATATACAGCAGTTGAAAAGTGGGATTAAAAATGATGAATAGAAATGCAGACAGGTAAGCAATAAAATTAAATCCATTATACCCTAAGTGATAAAAAATGACAATATGTTTAGACATATTTGGAATTTTGTCGAAAAATCATTCAACTTAAACAGATTGTATAATTACAAAAATGGAAATTGGTATTATTGTATACACTGAAAAGACGAAAAAAGGGTGAGGACAGTGAAAACAAAAGAAAAAAATAAACAGATTCATGAAAGCAGGCCGAAAAAAAGACATTCAGGACTCATTGAGCTGATCGTTAAGAACGGCAGACGAATAGAAAAGTTCTTTGCACTGGCAGTGATTATATCTGCTGTCTGCGCCTGCTTTGTTCACGTCAATTATGATTTGAGCGAATACCTTCCGGACTGGGCTCCTGCTAAAAAAGGACTTAATGTCATGGAAGAAGAATTTGGATATCCTGGTACGGCAAGGGTGATGGTTGGACCGGTTACGCTGTACGAAGCGAAAGCCTATAAAGACCGGATTGCGGCTATAGACGGCGTGGATATGGTGATGTGGGCTGATACCACCACCGATGTTTATAAAGCGAATATTTTTATTAATTACGATGATATCCAGGACTACTATAAAGACAATTATGCTGTCATGGATATCATATTTAAGGAAGGAGATTCCAGCAGTCTTACGAAATCGGCCATCAGCCAGATGCAGAAGATGACAGGTGACAAAGGCTTTTTTATGGGATCTGCGGTTCAGAATAAATCATTAAATGAAACTCTTACCAGGGAGATCAGCATTGCCATGGCAATGGGAGTAATCATGATTGCACTGGTTCTCTGTGCAACAACGACCTCATGGTTTGAACCATTTCTCTTTTTGATGATTATGGGTATCGCAATTATCATTAATATGGGAACCAACCTGGTTATAGGTACGATTTCATTTATTACGTTCAGCGTGGCTGCGATCTTACAGCTGGCGGTAGCCATGGATTATTCGGTTTTCCTTCTGGACAGTTTTACAAAGGAACGGGAAAAAGGGGATGATCCGGTGACAGCGATAACCAATGCACTTCACAAATCCATTCCTTCTATTCTTGCAAGCGGGGCTACAACAATTATTGGTTTCCTGGTTCTGATGCTGATGCGATTCTCCATTGGACGGGATTTGGGATTTGTACTTGCAAAGGGAATTGTAATCAGTCTTGTAACCGTGCTGTTTTTAATGCCATCTCTTTTGCTTCGCTGGGGAGACAGAATCAAAAAGACAGAGCATCGTTCTTTTATGCCGTCGTTCCATGGACTTGGTATTCTCGTACATAAAGTGCGTTATGGCGTTCTGACTGCAATAGCACTTCTTATAATACCGGCTTTTGTAGCCCAGAATATGAATGCATTTACGTTCGGTAACGGCGCACTTGGGTCCAGTCCAGGTACCAGGGTATACCATGATGAGCAGCAGATTAACAGCCGTTTTGGAAAAAGTAATTTAATCCTTGCAGTGGTTCCCAATACCAATATGGTAACGGAAAAGAATTTAACAGATGAACTGAAGGATCTTGACTATGTGAGATCTGCCACATCTCTGGCAGGCACCTTACCAGATGGAATTCCGGAAACGATTATACCAAAAAGCATCACCAGCCTGATGCATACGAAAGATTACAGCAGAATCATGATCTATGTAAAATCTTCCGATGAAAGTGATTTTGCATTCCAGTGTTCGGATGAGATCAATTCCATCGTAAATAAGTATTATCCGGAAGGAGCTTATATAACAGGGGTAATCCCATCTACCCAGAATATCAAGTCAATCATCACGGAAGATTATAACTTTGTAAATATTCTTTCCATACTGGGAGTAGGCCTTGTGGTCATGTTTACCTTCAGGTCTCTGATTATACCTGTTATTGTTTTGATTCCCATTGAAGTAGCCGTATTTTTCAACTTTGCAATTCCTTATTTTACAGGAGAGGATATTTTGTATCTGGGATATATCATCGTCAGCTGCCTTCAGCTGGGAGCAACGGTGGATTATTCCATTCTGATGACCAATAACTATATGGATATGAAGAAAAAGTATCCGGAAAAGGCAAGAGCCATTAAGCACACCGTATCCAAAAGTGCGCTTTCCATTCTGACTTCAGGAACGATATTAACCATCGTAGGATACGGTTTATATTTTATCTCTTCCGTATCTGCGATTGCAGGTCTTGGACATTTAATTGGCCGGGGAGCTTTTATCAGTGTAATCATGGTATTGTTTTTGTTACCGGTTCTTCTTACACTGGCAGATCCTGTGTTAATGTGGGAGGAAGGAAAGAAGCAGAAGATGATTGCTGCCCATTTAGCTGTTATTGAAAAGAAAAAAGCGTTTAAGTCGGACATGATACAAAAGAGGAAAGAAAAGTTAGAACAGAAGAACGCAAAAGCCGGTGATAAAGAGAGTGGGCAGGATAGAAAGACAGAAGATAAAAAGCAGGAAAAGGAGGAAGTGAAAAGCAATGAAGAGTAAATGGAGCACAGCATATCGGCTGACGGCAGCGGCATTAATCACTTCAATGATCAGTATAAACATGGCGGGAAATAGTTACGCTGGTCCGCCAGCCGTTTCCACTGATGAAACCCTTTATGTAAATCTGGATTATTACGGAAAAGAGACAGACAGCAGTGTGGTAAAAGGAGTGACACTAAACGGAATTCGTACTTTTTCTGATTATGGAACTTATAATGATATTACCAATATGTCAAATTACGCCAAGCCTGCTATTGATGGAGACACAGTGACCTGGCAGCTTCCAGAGGATGCCAAGGACCGTTTCTACTATGAATGTCAGTTAAACAACGGCGAAGTAGTTCTTCCCTGGGAATTTGATATTTCTTATAAACTAAACGGTGTACCGAAGGAAGCCAAGGACCTGCTGCATGCGGACGGACTTGTAGAGATAGATGTTCACTGCATTCCCAATAAGAATGCCAATATGTATTATCAGAACAACATGCTTTTACAGGTTGCAACTATGGTAGATATGGAAGATGTTAATTCTGTTGAAGCGCCAGGAGCGCAGATCCAGTCCATTGGTACATATAAAGCTGTTCTGTTTGCGGCAGTACCAGGTCAGGAAAAAACATTTCATATTGAAATAAGTTCCCATGATTTTGAGTCCAGCGGGATTATTATGATGATGGTTCCGGGAACTCTGGATCAGATCAGTGATATTGCCGATGTGAAAGAAGCAAAGGATACATTTAAGGATTCCACAGATGAATTATTAGATGGTATGAATGAAATGCTTGATACGCTGCACAACATCAGTGATGGTATGAATGTTACGAAAAAAGGACTCAGCCAGCTGCAGGGTGCAAGAGAAAACTTTGATGCATCAAAAGACGAGATAATCTCCAATACAGATGCCAGCATAGATGGTCTGGAGGCTGCAAATCAGAAGATCAGCCAGCTGGCACCGGACATTATGGCTAATAAGCAGGGACTTGATGATGTAAATAACAAAGTGAATACTCTGGTGGAAACACTTCAGGATTCCGGAGAAGACTTCTATAATTTGTCCTCATCTTTAAGAGATTTAAAAGATTCCCTGGGTGATCTGCAAAACGGTCTGGAGGAATCTGATGCGAACCAGATCACAGATCAAATCAAAGAAATTGAACAGCAGCTCGATGGAATTCAGGCTGTTTTAAAAAAGCTTGGTTCAACTGCGTCTCCATCCCAGGCGCTAAGTGAGGATGATTTAAAAAAGCAGGCAGAGAGTATGCAGCAGCTTATGAGTGATATGAATGATGTGTTAGATGACCTGGAATTTTCACTGGGTGCAGATGCGGTAGCAAAGCTGCGCGCCCAGCTTCAATCGGTTGCAGCCACCGGAATGAGCGATCCCAATGCCACCACGCTGATACAGACAGCGGCTGTTTTATCTAAAATCTTAAACTCCATGAACAACATCTTATCCAGTGTACGTTATACAATTTCCGGAATTGATGTGGAAGGCGGAGTTAAGGACAGCAAGGCAGTTGTAAGCAAGCTTGCCTCCATTTCATATGATATTGATACGACTATCGGAGATGTGGTCAGTTTAAATAAAACAAAAAATGATAATAAAGCGGCCTTTGATTTAATGCTTGATGATACTGCGGCATCTGTAGAGCAGATCAGTTCGGCCACCAATCAGGTAATTTCCCTGTTTCGGAGTGTTCAAAATACCATAAAAAACAACCGGGGTGCAGTAGAAGGCGGCACGAAGGATACCTTAAACGGATTGATTGATATTCTGGAAAAGGCGGCGGATACCTCATCTACCACAAGTAAACTGAAAGGGGCGAATGAGAGCATCAGAGACAGTATGGATGAGAAGCTGGATAAGATTGCAGATGACAGTAATCTTCTGGAAATGAACTTAGATGATAAGATGGTATCCTTTACATCTGATAAAAACCCAACTCCTTCCAGTATTCAGATTATCTTAAGATCAGAGGAAATATCGGAAGATGATGTAAATACGAATGCAGTAGATATTGAACCTGCCGCTGTAGACGTGGGAGTCTGGCAGAGAGTGAAGAATGTGTTTGCAAAGATCTGGAATGCAGTTACGGGGATTTTTAGTTAAGAAAAACAGAAGAAATCTTATAATGAGACGGGTGAAGATATGGTTTTATAAATCTTCACCTGTTTTTTGCACGAAAAGGAGAAAGAATACATTATTATTTAGTTATATTTTCCTGGCAATACATGATATCATTTGTGCTTAAAAAATAGACAGAATGACACATTTTGTTAGATATATCTGTTATTTTAAGGTAATATATGGTATAATTCAATCAGATATCCATTGAACCATAGCATGATTATGATTTGTATCCTGGGGGAAAACATATGACAAATATTGTTGGGATTACAGTTTATGGAGTTTTATATTTAGTGGTTATGCTTCTGCTTTTTGTTTTATTCTTTCTTGGACGGGACTGGCTGATGCTCACCGGGCTGTCCGGCTTTTTACTCATGGGACTCATTCTGTCCATAACCGTAACCAGATATAATTATATCGATATGATACATAATAAAAATATGGTGGAGGTCAGCAGAACAGAACGTATTCCCGAGGTTGTAAAAGTAGGTAATATATACAGGAGCAACTGGAAAACGGTTCAGATTGCGTATGGTTTACCTGGAAGTGAAAAGGAGTATTACTCTGTAATGAGAAGCAGGAACGGACTGTTTGTTATTGAGGGAGGGGTATTGCATACCAGTGGGGGCAGTGACTTTATTGATAACACAAAGAAAGACGGTTGAAATGACCGCCTTTTTTGTGCCTATATTTTGATTTAAGCTAGCAATAATACTTTTATGCAATTAAGTGGTTTATAGAATCCAACTCATAAAGTGTGAACGGGTCAATATCTATACAGTCACTTGGATTCCTGTTACCTGATATGTCCCATGCTAAAGTATCGTTTAATACCGTACATGTATCTTTAAATGTCTGGATATCTTGCAGTGGTTTAAATACTTCGCCTTGTAAAAGATTTGTTGCGTTATAGTCGACAATCTTTCCATTATCAAAAAATACCTGTACATGATAGTTGTCTAGTGGTATCACTTGTACGACTACAGGAAAGTAATCTTGCATATTCACACCTCCTATACTAAAGGATTAATTCTATTCATTGGCTTTTGATCTTTTGTTAATTCCCAGTTTTGCATTAATTCGTCTTGATGGATTGTACACCATGCAAGTATTAAACGTAATTGCTTATTTGGCAATGACCCTTTTATAACTTGTATGTTAATAATATCAACCAATGCTTTACTTCCATTATACTCGGCATGGAAATGCGGTGGCGTATGGTCTTTATAGTACATAGTTATGCGTATACCATAGAATAATGATATCTCTGGCATTTTATCACCGTCCTTTGCTTTATTATACCATGATAAGATATGGATATGCAAGATAGAGTAAAGTCACTTAAATCCCTTTTTTTCAATCCTGCTTTACAAGTATGTAGCAGGTGATAAGCCTGATGGAATGACACTTTATAAATCTTTTACTGCAAGAAGTGAAAAGGGTTTAAGCATAAAATTAAGGAATATAATGAGGACAGGACAAAATATACTGTAAAAGTGGAATCCACATACATGCCAATCTTGCTGCTGATTTTAAATACCGGAATGCGAATAGGTGAGGCTTTAGCTTTGGAATGGAGCGATATTGACTTTGAAAATAAAACTTTAAGAGAAACCTTAACCAAGCGAAAGAACGTGACTATAATGGTGATGTCATGGGAAAAATTAAGAAAACATTTAGTGACATTAAAAGTGTTCTAGGCGTTGTAGAAGCAGAAGATTATATGATTTACGCACTAAGGCATACCTTTGCTTAAAAAACAGTAAAAAGTAGTAAAATACGGGAATTGGATAAGAGCAGGAAAATCAGATAAACTCGAGAAAACCCCGTAAAATCAAGGCTTCAGAGATTTGTTTTCGGGCAAAAAAATAGTGCATCTGATAGGAATCGAACCTACGCACGCGGCTCCGGAGGCCACTGCTCTATCCACTGAGCTACAGATGCATCTTTTACATTCTACTATAGATTGTTTTAAAGCGCAAGAGTTATTTGTTGATTTTTGGCTGTTTTTTTGTTAGAATAGAGAGGAGATTGTTTCTCCAGGAGGTCAGGCCTATATGAAGAACTTATTAGAAAAATGGAAAGGGCTGAAAGAGGAAACCAGGCGGTTTTTGAAGTTTCTGGCCATACCATTGGTTGCAGTTATACTGATCATGGCCGTGGTTGTTTTGGACAAAGCCGGACAAACCGCAAAACAGCCGGAGACGGTATCTGCCCAGGCGGAAAGTACACCGTCGGAAAGCGCATCTGGTCAGCCGGAGAAGGTGAAAGTTGCACTGAAGAAGGACTCGGTGCCCCAGATAAATGATTTGATGAAGTCATATTTTAATGCCAGAAAGAGCTGCGACGGAGACGCACTTTCTAAAGTTTATGGCGGTAAAACCGGGGATGAAAGCTTAGAACAGCTGACTTCCAGAATGGAAGAGGAAGTAAAGTTTTATCAGAGTTTTGAAAATCTGGTATGTTACACGACTCCTGGAATTGCAGATGGAGACTATGTGGTTTATGCCAGATTTGACATTAAATTCCGCCAGGCAGAGACGATGGCTCCAAGCCTGATTGTCTGCTATGCGAAGACAACAGCGGACGGTAGCTGCTATCTGGTTGCAGATAACAGTAAGGAAGAATCCGAATTTATGGAAGAAGTAAACCAGTCTGATGAAGTGCAAAAGATGGCGAAAGAGGTAAACGAAGGTCTTGAGAAGGCTTTAAAGTCCGATGAGAATCTTCTGGCAGTTTATAATACCCTGAAAAACGGGGAGGAAGAGCCGGAAGCTGCAGCAGAAACGACTGGTGAATCAGGCAGTGAGCCATCCAGTGAACCAGTAACCGAATCTGCCAGCGAATCGAACAACAGGTAAAACAGATGCTTCTCTGCGTGGCACCGTGCAGAGGGGCATTTT
>NZ_JBANEW010000021.1:0-515 GCF_049890855.1 Lacrimispora sp. 38-1
ATGGAACCGTGGCTATCCAAGCGTTCGTCGATTCGCGACTCTGGACGAGGTAGAGGCACACTACAAGAGCTGGAAAGGCATCAAAGCGTTAGTTGAAGGCGAAGCCTTGGGCTGAGCCGTGTCTGAGCGATCAGGCTTGGCCTGATCGCGAAGAAAGGCCGGAGGCCGCAGCAAGGGCCAAAGGCCCGCCTGAAGGCAAGCACAACATCTGACAACGCCTCAAAAATCCACTCGCCCACCTACGTTGCAAGCCCCCGCCAGCGTCAAGGCAAAAAACACCAGCTTCACCTGCACGGGCGCAATACTGGATCATCTTCATCCACCCCATTGGCGATAGCCATGGCCCGGTAGTTTTCATGCAGCTCCACAGTGTCATCGACCACGACATCATCCGCGATGTCACCTGTGATATATCCCATTCGGACAGCAAGATTGTGAGTAGCGCCCTTGAGCAGAAAACCTGCGCATGTTGCGGGTTTATCCGAGCCCGATTGGTGACAGCCAAACAAGTGCTG
>NZ_JBANEW010000022.1:0-229 GCF_049890855.1 Lacrimispora sp. 38-1
ATATCATAGATCCAACCGGCCCAACCGGAGACACGGGCCCAACCGGAGACACGGGCCCGACCGGAGACACCGGCCCAACTGGAGACACCGGCCCAACTGGAGACACCGGCCCGACCGGAGACACCGGCCCAACCGGAGACACCGGTCCAACTGGGGATATTGGTCCAATTGGAGATACCGGCCCGACCGGAGATACCGGTCCAACCGGACCAGGAGTCTTTTTATGGGG
>NZ_JBANEW010000023.1:0-2616 GCF_049890855.1 Lacrimispora sp. 38-1
ACTTAAAGGTATTCTATATGACGCTCCAAATTTAGATTTGATAGATGAATATAAAATCCGACTTTCTCAACTAAATATTTCAGAAAGTTTTAATATCTCTTTTGTTTTAATATGTAAAAATGAGGAAAGATGTATTGCACGATGCTTAGAGAATATTAAAAAAGAAAAAGATAGTAATGACGAAATTGTAGTTATTGATAGTGGATCTACAGATCGCACGGTTGAAATTATAAGAGAAAATTATTCATTTGTAAAACTAATTAATACAGAGTGGAAAGATGATTTTTCTGCTCTTAGGAATTATGGTATTGGATTATCAAAATACGATTGGATTTTTTTTGTCGATGCAGATGAGATTATAGTTGAAGGTTCTGTATCAAATCTCAAAAAATATCTTAGTATAATTGAGTGGTATAGATTCGATAAAATAATATGTTCACCAACAATTAACAATAATAATAATCAAATTGTTCAAGGAGTAAGAAGAATCTTAAAAAAAACTTCAGGTATAAAATTCTTTGGCTGCATTCATGAAGAACCAAGAGATTTATCTAATTTACTAACAAGTGAAGTCTCTAATATATCTTTTAATAATATTATTTTAATGCATGATGGATATGATAAAGATGTTATGGAGAAAAAGAATAAAATTCAACGTAATATTACTTTATTAAAAAAAATGTTAAATATAGAACCCCAACATCCAAGATGGAAGTATTTTTATTGTAGAGATGGAAAATCAATTATATCTATAAATGAGTATGAACAATATTTATTAGAGGTTGTTAATCTTGCTGCTAATAATCAACATTATCATTTCTATGAAATAAGAGCAATTAGTAATTTAATCGAATATTATTGTGAAATGGGAGATATAGAAAAAGCGCATAATATGCTTGGACAACTTAAAATGATATGTCCAGATCTAAGCGATGTTTTATATTTTGATGCATTAGTATCGATTGGTAGTATGAAGAATGCCACTTATTTATTACTTGATCGCTTGTGTAAATTTAGTAGTGAACATACGGAAATAGAATATGGAAGTATTAATTCTTATTTATATCATATTGATTATATCACTGCAATTGTGTTTTTTGAAACGGGCGAATATAAAAAATGCTTTAGTATACTCAAAAAGTTGGAAGCAGTTGGGTTTGGTAATTATTCTAAAACTTATTTTGAGCTTTATGAATCTTTAAGATTATATTATGAAAAATGAAGGTTATAGTAGAAGACTTTTATTCATAGATCATTTTCACAGTGAAAAAACTTCTATATCCTAAAAATTAGTAAGGGAGATGGTTTTTATGATTGAATAGAATGTTGTTCTGTATAAACAACAATATTAAATAAATAGAAAAAGGAGAATAAGCAATGAAAAGATTGAGTAATGAAGAGATCAGAAATTATACCAAAGATGGTAAAGGAAAGACTGGATGTAAATATTGGGTATCAATGTGTGTTGCTGGTGCGGTAACTGGATTTGACTGTGGAACCTGCGATTGGATTTATAAGTATTGTGGTTACAAAGGCGGAGATCCGGGATCCACTTGTGGGACCTGTACTTGCCATTAAATCTATAATTGTCAAAATAACTGCTATAGTTATATGATAATATAATTAGAAAGAGGAGTATTGTGTGGAGAATTTTTTATTTTCAGTAACAATGCTCCTCTCTTTGCTTATGTTTTATTAATTGAAAAGAGTCTTAATTTGAATGAAATACATGACTTTATAGGGAGGAGTTACAATGATACTGAAACAATACCCCTTTATTAATCAATTAGAAAGTACTGATTGTGGACCTGCATGTGCTGCCATGCTAGTTAAAAAACTGACTGGGATATTAATTCCTATGGGAGAAATTGGGCATATCATATATACTAACGAGCATGGTAGTAATTTTTTAGGTATAAAAAAAGGATTAGAGACTCTAGGTATATTTGGGGAGGTCTCAGAATGTAAAAAAGACAAAAATGAATTTTATGAAATGAGTTTTCCTGTAATAACGCAAATATATAAAGATGAAGATTTTCATTTTATTGTAATTTATAAATTTTGTCACGATCGTTTATTGATTGCAGATCCTTTAGCAAGACAAAAACAATGGATTAGAATTAAAGATTTTATAAAAGAATGGGTACCATATGTTTATGAAAGCAAAATTGATGAAGTGACGGAAAGGCTGGAGTATTACTCAAAAAAAAAATATCATAGTAATCTTTTTGTTGAGCTTTGGAGATATCGATGTCTTATAATAATATCATGGTTGATTTCATTAATTATATATGCACTTGGAATTTTGTTTGTTGGGATGTATTCGACTTTTTATGACATTATCATACCTAACAAGGTGACCACACTCATTATGAGTGTATCTTTATTTTATACAATATTAATAATAATTCAGATTTTACTGGCACTAATTAATGTCAAAATACTAATGAGAATAAGTAATGGAATTGACAAATTACTTACAGAGAAGCTCTTACGCAGTTTCTTTTCTAAAAATTATGAGGTTATAGAAAGTTATAAAGGCGGAGAATTAATTACGAGATTTCGCAATATATCACAAATAAGAGGTCGTATTGTATATATAATACAATCACTTCC
>NZ_JBANEW010000024.1:0-425 GCF_049890855.1 Lacrimispora sp. 38-1
TTACATCGAAAGATGTAACCGAATAAAAACTCGTTCAATTACCGTAACGTACGGTAAGAGAACAACCTAAGACCATAAGATACAACGCTATGTATCTTAGATGAGTAACCCGCACCCGCAGGTGAAAGTCGTATTGGTTAAGCTAGAAAGAGCACAAGGTGGATGCCTTGGCACTAAGAGCCGATGAAAGACGTGATAAGCTGCGAAAAGCTTCGGGGAGGAGCAAATATCCTTTGATCCGGAGATATCTGAATGGGGAAACCCAGCTGAGCAAACCTCAGTTGTCGTATGGTGAATCCATAGCCATACGTCGGGAACCCGGGGAACTGAAACATCTAAGTACCCGGAGGAAAAGAAAGAAAACTCGATTTCCAGAGTAGCGGCGAGCGAAATGGAAAGAGCCTAAACCAGCATGCGTGCATGTT
>NZ_JBANEW010000025.1:0-607 GCF_049890855.1 Lacrimispora sp. 38-1
CGGCTATACAGTGAACTACTATATTAAAGGTACCACAGCTGCAGTACCAGGTCTTGCGCCACTGACCGGAAATGCACCGATAGGGGAGTTCACCTGGAGCAATGCGCCGAAGACAGCAACCGGTTATAAGCTGGTGACCAGTCCTGCACAACCGGCGAGTATGACAATCACAGCCGCCGGTCCGAATCAGAAGAATGTATACTATGAGATTGATGATATGCAGAAGTTCGGCTATACGGTGAATTACTTTATTAAAGGGACCACAACTGTGGTACCAGGCCTTGTGCCACTGACCGGAAGTGTACCGGTAGGAACATTTACCTGGAGCAATGCGCCAAAAACAACAACCGGTTATAAGCTGGTGAGTAGTCCTGCACAGCCGGTGAGCATGACAATCACGGCAGCCGGTCCGAACGTGAAAACAGTTTACTATGAAGTGGATGATACGCAGAAGTTTGGCTATACGGTAAACTATTATATCAAAGGTACCACAACTGCAGTACCGGGCCTTGCACCACTGACCGGAAATGCACCGCTAGGGGAGTTCACCTGGAGTAATGCGTCAAAAACAACAACCGGTTTCAAACTGGTGGCCGGACAGCCGGAC
>NZ_JBANEW010000026.1:0-1510 GCF_049890855.1 Lacrimispora sp. 38-1
CTCAACTTTCCCACCAGCAAAGCTGATGGAAATGCTTGATTCCTCAAGCAAAAAAACTTAATAAATCGGTGCCTTGACATAAAAATAGCACCAATCTTTGGTATAATAAGTTCACCACAAAATTAAGATACAAAGAAAGGTGCTAAACTTATGATATACCAAAATGACAAAAAAGAAAATCCTCAAAATCAATTTTCTGATGCATTAAAACAACTTGAACTCGGAAAACTGTTGCGAAAATCCAATATTACAAAATCATGCGGTATTTCTGCATATGAGGTATTTCAATTTTTGCTTCTGTTAGCATTTCAGGGAAAGAATCTTTTTCGTTTCCTGAATTCTAAACATAAAGATCAGGCTGTTTCAAAGAATACGTATTATCGTTTTCTCAATGAAACTTCCTACAATTGGAGCAAGTTTCTTATGCTCCTTGCCGTTAAAGTTACAGTGGCATTTGATTCACTTACTCGGCCAGAGAGAGTAAAAGTACTGATTCTGGATGATTCCGTTATTAAGCGCAATCGCAGTAAAACGGTTGAGCTGCTTGCACGTGTCTTTGACCATGTTGAGCATAAATGTCAGAAAGGGTTTACTCTTCTTACACTTGGCTGGTCTGATGGATACAGCTTTATTCCAACCGGATTCAACCTGCTTTCTTCTGCTACGAAAAGTAATCGTTATAACGAAGTTTCTGATAAGATTGATCATCGTACAAATGGATATAAAGTTCGAAAAGAAAGTATGATTCCTAAAACAGATGCTGCCATTCTTTTGATTAAGAATGCTCTGAATGCTGGTATAAAAGCTGATTATGTCCTTATGGACACATGGTTTACTACGGAACCAATGATCAAGGAGATCCTTGAAACAGGCATCCATGCCATTGGTATGGTCAAGCAGTTGAAACAACGCTATACCTATAATGGTAAACAATATAAACTTCCAGAACTTAAGAAGTTTGTAAGTTTTGAAGGTACCAGAAATATCTTTGGTTCCCTGGTGGTAGCCACCAAAACAGGAATCCCGGTTAAGATTGTTTTTGTACGAAACCGCAATAAAAAAAGTGAATGTTTGTATATCTTAAGCACAGATATTTCACTGGATAATGCAGAAATCGTACGTATTTATGGAAATAGATGGTCGATAGAATGTTTCTTTAAATCATCGAAATCTTTCCTGAAGTTAGGCACTGAATTTCAGAGCCATAATTATGGTGCAATGGTAAGCCATACAACCATTGTATTCACAAGATACATCATTCTGGAATGGATTCGCCGGAACCGAAACGACCAGAAAACGTATGGCGAATTATTTTTCATGTTCTGTGAAGATATTCAGGACATG
This sequence comes from Lacrimispora sp. 38-1, assembly GCF_049890855.1. Classification (NCBI taxonomy): domain Bacteria; kingdom Bacillati; phylum Bacillota; class Clostridia; order Lachnospirales; family Lachnospiraceae; genus Lacrimispora; species Lacrimispora sp. 38-1. The sequence continues at coordinate 1,345 of NZ_JBANEW010000026.1, forward strand.
GATTTAACGAATGCACTTCAAAGTCTAATGGCTTTGTTTGTGGAACACATTTCAACGTTATCAGCTGATATCACATCCTTCATCAAAAGTAAAGTAAACGAATGGATGCTGTCTCAAGCCTCTTTTATTCAGGCTCTATTCGGAAATATTTGCTGGGAAAGTTGAG